>CAMWSA010000053.1 GCA_947176785.1 uncultured Lachnospiraceae bacterium | reverse complement strand
GTGTGTTATATTCTGGACGAGCCCAGTATCGGCCTGCACCAGCGTGACAACGACAAGCTGCTGGCCACATTAAAGCAGCTGCGGGACCTGGGGAATACCCTGATTGTGGTGGAGCATGACGAAGACACAATGCTGGCAGCGGACTATATCGTGGATATCGGCCCCGGTGCGGGCTCCCACGGCGGCGAGGTGGTGGCGGTGGGCACTGCCCGGGAGATCATGCAGGTGGAGGAGTCCGTGACGGGCCAGTACCTGAGCGGAAGGAAGACTATCCCCGTGCCCGGGACACGCCGCAAGCCCACAGGCTATATCAAAGTGCTGGGCGCGGCGGAAAACAATCTGAAGGATGTTGATGTGACCTTCCCCCTGGGGATTATGACCTGTGTCACCGGTGTGTCCGGCTCCGGGAAAAGTTCCCTGGTAAACGAGGTGCTGAACAAGCATCTTTCCCGGGACCTGAACCGGGCCAGAGTGATTCCCGGAAAGCACAGGGGAATTGAGGGGATAGAGCAGCTGGATAAGGTCATCGACATTGACCAGTCGCCCATCGGCCGCACCCCCAGGTCCAATCCGGCCACCTATACAGGCGTGTTTGACATGATCCGTGACCTGTTTGCCTCCACGCCCGATGCCAAGGCCCGGGGGTACAATAAGGGGCGCTTTTCCTTTAACGTGAAGGGCGGGCGCTGTGAGGCATGCAGCGGAGACGGTATAATCAAAATAGAGATGCATTTCCTGCCGGATGTGTATGTGCCCTGTGAGGTCTGCGGCGGCAAGCGGTACAACAGGGAGACCCTGGATGTGAAGTACAAGGGCAGGAGTATCTATGATGTGCTGGATATGACAGTGGAAGAGGCGCTGCCATTCTTCGAGAATGTGCCCTCCATCCGCAACAAGATCCAAACCCTGTACGACGTGGGCCTGTCCTACGTGAAGCTGGGACAGCCTTCCACTACCCTCTCCGGCGGCGAGGCCCAGCGGATTAAGCTGGCGACAGAGTTGTCCCGGCGCAGCACCGGCAAGACGGTTTATATCCTGGACGAACCCACCACCGGCCTGCATTTTGCGGATGTACACAAGCTGGTGGAGATTCTGCACAAGCTGGCGGACGGCGGCAATACGGTGATTGTCATTGAACACAACCTGGACGTGATCAAGGCGGCGGACTACATCATAGACATGGGGCCGGAGGGAGGGGACCGGGGCGGTACGGTTATTGCCCAGGGAACGCCGGAAGAGATAGCGGACACCGCCGGCTCCTACACGGGCATTTATGTCAAAAAGATGCTGGAGAGGGGTTAAGTTATCCCGAAATCAGCCGATATAAATGTGGAAAGCATGGATGCGGAAAGAGAACGGAAGGAACCGTTTTCTTTTCGCATTTAAAAAATTCTAAATTTTTGCGAAACCCCTTTGAAAAATAAATGTTTTCATGTATAATGTACGTTGACGTTGTGCGTCTGTGAAGGAATTGTTTATTTATCGGAAAATGTGGAAACATTAACATATACTCATGTTCGATTTGATTTTCCTTTCTGCACGGCATATGTTGCACGATTATGCAACATGTGCCGTGCAGGAACTGGAAAATCTTAACGTTCGATGGTATAGATACCATGAAAGGGGTAGTAACATATGTATACTGACATTGGAATTGATTTGGGTACCGCCAGCATTTTGGTCTACATCAGAGGAAAAGGCGTAGTTTTAAAGGAGCCGTCCGTTGTGGCTTTTGATAGAGATACCAATAAGATTAAGGCGATCGGAGAGGATGCCCGGCTGATGCTGGGACGTACCCCCGGCAACATCGTAGCGGTGAGGCCCCTGCGGCAGGGCGTGATTTCGGACTATACTGTCACCGAGAAGATGATGAAGTATTTTATCCAGAAGGCCCTGGGCAAGAGGACTTTCCGCAAGCCCCGCATTGCAGTCTGTGTGCCCAGCGGCGTTACGGAAGTAGAGAAGAAGGCAGTTGAGGATGCTACCTACCAGGCAGGCGCCAGGGAGGTATTCATCATAGAGGAACCCATTGCGGCCGCCATCGGCGCGGGGATTGATATCTCCAAGCCCTGCGGCAACATGATTGTGGATATCGGAGGCGGTACTTCCGATATTGCCGTAATTTCCCTGGGAGGCACTGTGGTCAGCGCTTCCATCAAGATCGCGGGGGATGACTTTGACGAGGCTATCGTCCGCTATATGCGCAAGAAGCACAATCTGCTGATCGGTGAGCGTACCGCCGAGGATCTGAAGATCAAGATCGGTTCCGCTTTCAAGAGGCCGGAGGTAGACTACATGGATGTCCGGGGCCGTAACCTGGTGACAGGTCTGCCCAAGACAGTGAAGGTATCCTCCGAGGAGACGGAGGAGGCCCTGCGGGAGACCACGGCGCAGATCGTGGAGACCATTCACAGTGTGTTGGAGAAGACCCCGCCCGAGTTGGCGGCGGATATCGCCGACAGGGGCATCGTACTCACCGGCGGCGGCAGCCTGCTCCGGGGGCTGGAGGACTTGATCTCCGCCAAGACCGGCATCAATACCATGACGGCGGAGGACCCCATGACGGCAGTAGCCATCGGCACCGGTAAATATGTGGAATTCCTGGCAGGTTACCGGGAAGATTAATACAATGCAAAACAGCATATCCCCAAGCGCACAGATCAATGCCTGGAGGCCCAAACGGTAATATATTGCTCATCGGGCCGGTGCGGCTGGCGGGATAATGCGGAACCGAAAAGGAGAAAGACGTATGCTTAGAGGACTCTATACAGCCCATACGGGCCTGCGTAACGAGCAGAACCGCATGGACATACTGACCAACAATCTGGCCAATGCCTCCACAGTGGGCTTTAAAAAAGAAGGTGCCACCAGTCAGCCCTTCCGTGAAGTGCTGGCGGTGAAGATCAAGGATTCTTCCGTGGGACTGGGAACGGTTCAGCCCATCGGCCACAGCCGCCTGGGCGTGAAGATTGGCGAGAACTATACGGACTATGGGCAGGGGGCTTTTCGTGTCACGGACAACACCTATGACCTGGCGCTGTCCGGCAGCGGTTTCTTTGCTTTGGAATACACGGACAGCAAAGGGGAAACCTCTACCAAATACACCAGGGCAGGCAATTTTACGCTGACCCAGGACGGCTATCTGGTGAACACGGACGGCATGTATGTGCTGGATGCCCAGAACCGCCGGATTCAGCTGGATACACTGGCAACGGATACCGAGATAGACGATGCGGGCAATATCTTCCAGAATGAACGGCAGGTGGCGCAGATACAGGTGGCGGATTTTGAGGATTATGATTACCTGGAAAAATTCGGGGATACCTTTTTCCAGCCGGTGGAGGGGGCTACCCCCATAGACGGCACTGCGGAAGTGAAATCGGGCGTGCTGGAGATGTCCAATATGTCCGTGATTTCGGAGATGGTCAATATGATCAGTGTGACCAGGGCCTACGAGAGCAACCAGAAAATCGTGCAGACTTATGACGAGAGCCTGGATATTGCCGTGAACCAGCTGGGAAGGGTACAGTAAAGGACAGCGGGCCGCCGTATGGGATGCAGGCCCCGTTCCGGTGAATTGTAACAGGACATACACAGGCGGACGGAATTGGAGAGAATGACAGCTGCGGCATGTCCCGTATGAGATATGGGCCGCGGAGACAGGAGAGAAAGAGATGGTACGGAGCTTATGGACAGCGGCGACCGGCATGATCGCCCAGCAGACAAATATTGATAACATTGCCAATAATCTGGCGAATGTAAACACCACGGGGTACAAGACGGAGGTAAATGAATTCAAGTCCCTCCTTTACCAGAACCTGCAGCAGAAGACTACCACTGCGGACGGGAGGCCCAAGCCCACCGGCGCGCAGGTTGGCCTGGGCGTGCGCAATGCCTCTATCACGGCGTTGTATGGCAAGCAGGGCCCCCTGCTTGCCTCTGAGAAGGATACAAACTTCGCCATCGACGGAAAAGGCTTTTTTCCTGTGCAGGGCAGCGACGGCAATACATACTATACCAGAAACGGTAATTTTGACTGGGCGCTGGGCACAAACAACAGCAATGTACTGACCACTTCGGATGGGCTGCCGGTGTTGGATACCCAGGGACGGGCAATCAGCCTGGGCAGCAACTATGTAGTCAGCAGGATAACCGTAACGTCCGATGGCTCCATCTGTTACCCGGATGAACGAAACGTACCGCAGCCGCTGGGTATTCAGATCGGTTTGGTCCAGTTCAATAATCCGTCGGGCCTGGAGCGCATGGATGACAGCCTTTATGCGGAGTCCGCCGCCAGCGGACGGCCCATCAATGAGTCCAACAGCACCAATGTGGAGAAGAGCAGGGTGCTGCAGAAGTATTTGGAAGGCTCCAATGTGCAGGTGGTGGATGAGATGGTCAACATGATTGTGGCACAGCGGGCCTATGAGATGAATTCCAAGGCCATCACCGCATCCGACGAGATGCTGCAACAGGCCAACAATCTGAGAAGATAACACGGGTAAGATACGGAACTCTTTATAGGAGGTATTGACAATGGATATCGGTAGTTTATGGAATGCCGGCAGTATGAGCAGCATGGCCGGCATGGCGGCGAACAATGCTTCCGCTTCCAGGCTGGAGGGAGCGTTAAATACAGGATATGAGAATGCCACGGATGAGGAACTGATGGATGCCTGCAAGCAGTTTGAAGCCTATTTTCTGGAGCAGATGTTCAAGGCTATGCAGAAGACAGTTCCCAACTACAGCACGGAGGGGATGACAGGCTCCAGCAGCAGCCTGATGGATTACTACAAGGAGCAGATGATCCAGCAGGTGGCGGCGGATACCACAGAGCAGAGCAGCCTGGGGCTGGCTCAGATGCTTTACGAACAGATGAAGAGAAATATGATTGACTAATGACCGTTAGTATAGGAGTAAGGGCTGCTGAAATGGAAAGGCAGCCTTTTTTATGTATGAGGAGCAAAGAAAAAGCCTGGATGTTTCACATCCAAATGCATATAGACGCAATAATGCAGGCTATGCCTGTGTTGTGCAGGGAAGAGGAAGGTTATGGATACAGTCAGCGGTTATGTGGAGCATATTATCTATCAGAATCCGGAAAATGGTTATACTGTTATGGAACTGATGGGAGAGGAGACGTCAGTCACCTGCGTGGGCAGCTGCCGGGGGCTGTCGGAAGGGGAGACCATAGAAGCCCAGGGCGAATACACCGAGCATCCCATGTATGGCACTCAGTTCAAGATCAGTTCCTATCAGGCCGTTGCGCCCAGGGACAGAGTGAGCATGGAACGGTATCTGGGGTCGGGCGCCATCAAGGGCATCGGTACGGCGTTGGCGGCCCGTATCGTCAGAGCATTTGGTGACGATACCTTCCGTGTCATGGAGGAGGAGCCGGAACGTCTGGCGGAAATCAAGGGCATCAGTCAAAATAAGGCCCGTGAGATCGCCCGGCAGATGGAGGAGAAGAGAGACCTGCGGGACGCCCTGATCTACCTGCAGCAGTTCGGCATTTCAAACACGCTGGCCCTGCGTATTTATGACACTTATGGAATGAGACTCTACGGCATCATGAAGGAGAATCCCTACCAGCTGGCGGAGGATATTCATGGAATCGGCTTTAAGATCGCGGACGAGATTGCCGCCAGGATCGGCATTCACACAGACTCTGATTACCGTATCCGAAGCGGCGTGTTTTATACGCTGCAGCAGTCCGTGGGGGAGGGACACTGTTACCTGCCTGTGAAACTGCTGCTGGGCCGGGCTGCCGCCCTGCTGGGGGTATCAGAGGAGAATATCCGCCCCCAGCTGGACAATCTGATGATGGACAAAAAGCTGGTTATCAAGGGGGAACTGGTATATGCTTCCAGCTATTATTATGCGGAACTGAATTGCGCCCACATGCTGCACCAGCTGAATATCCCCATGCGGCAGGACGAGCGGCAGGTGAGAACGGCGCTGGAAGCCATCGCCGGGGAGATCGGCATCCGGCTGGACGAACTGCAGTACCGGGCGGTGCTGGGGGCCATCCAGAGCGGCCTGTTTGTCCTGTCCGGCGGCCCGGGCACAGGAAAGACCACCACCATCAACACCATCATCCGCTACTTTGAGCGGGAGGGCTACGATATTTTCCTGGCGGCACCCACCGGGCGGGCGGCCAAGCGTATGACTGAGGCCACCGGCTTTGAGGCCAGGACCATACACAGGATGCTGGAACTGAACGGGGCATTATCCGACGAGGATAAACGCCGTGTCCGCTTCGAAAAAAATGAGGAAAATCCCCTTGAGACAGACGTGGTCATTATAGACGAGATGTCCATGGTGGATCTGCCCCTGTTCCAGGCGCTGCTGAAAGCCACGGCTCCCGGTACCCGGCTGATCCTGGTGGGAGATGTGGATCAGCTGCCCAGCGTAGGCCCGGGCCAGGTACTCAGGGATATCATGCAGTCGGAGGCTTTTCCCATGGTGGTTCTGCAAAAGATTTTCAGACAGGCCGGAGAAAGCGACATTGTTGTCAATGCCCATCATATCAATCGAGGGGAGCAGATTGCCCTGGACAACAAGAGCCGGGACTTTTTCCTGCTGGAGAGGAATGACGTGAATGTGATCTACAAGCACATGATCCAGCTGATCCGGGAGAAGCTTCCCCCCTATGTGCAGGCGACACCCTACGAAATCCAGGTGTTGACACCCATGAGAAAAGGAGCGTTGGGAGTGGAAGTGCTGAACGGTATTCTGCAGCGGTACTTAAACCCCCCTGAAAGCGGCAAGCGGGAGCATGCGGCGGGGGAGAGCGTCTACCGGGAGGGGGACAAGGTTATGCAGATGCGCAATAATTATCAGCTGGAGTGGGAGATTGTCAGCCGCTACGGCATTCCGGTGGATAAGGGTATGGGGGTGTTCAACGGAGATATGGGGCGGATTCTGGAGATCCGCGAGAGCAGTTCGGAACTGGTGGTGGAATTTGACGAGGGCAGGAGAGTGACATATCCCTTCTCTCTGCTGGAGGAACTGGAATTATCCTATGCCATTACCATCCATAAGTCCCAGGGCAGTGAGTACCCGGCGGTGATCCTGCCGCTGCTGACCGGTCCGAAGATGTTGTTTAACAGGAATCTCCTGTACACCGGTGTCACCAGGGCCAGAAGCTGTGTGACGATCCTGGGCAGCAGCCAGACCGTGCGCAATATGATAGACAATGTCAGCGAGAACAGACGATACACCTCTCTGGATCAGCGAATCAGGGAAGTGGCCGGGCAGGAAGGAGAAAAGGATTGATAACGGTAAAAAAATGGGAGGCATGTCTGGAAACCGCCGCATCCCTGCTGTACCCTCCGCGATGCCCGGTCTGCGACCGGCTGCTGGGCATGGGGATGCAACGCATGTGCCCGGCCTGCAGGCGGCGGGTGCATTACCTGTCGGGTTCCCTCTGCTGCCGGTGCGGCAAGAAGCTTTCGGACTGTGAGGCGGAGTATTGCGGGGATTGCCGGAGGGGGCAGCATGTGTTCACCGCAGGGAGGGCCCTTTATGAGTATGAGGACATAGCCCCGGCCCTGTACCGGTTCAAATATGGCGGATGCCGGGAATACGCCGATTTTTTTGGCAGGGAGCTGGCGGGGCAGCTGGGTGCCTATATCCGTTCTCTTGTCCCTGACGGCCTGGTGCCTATCCCCATGTATCCCGCCAAGGAGCGCCGCCGGGGATACAATCAGGCAGGACTGCTGGCACGGGCCCTGGGGCGGGAACTGGAGCTTCCCGTATACCCGAAGCTTGTGGCCAGAAACCGAAATACCAGGCCATTAAAGAATTTAAATTGTGAAGAAAGAGTAAATAATTTGAAAAAGGCTTTTAATCTTGCGCAAAATGGTGTAAAATTAAAGACAATTATACTGGTGGACGATATCTACACCACCGGGAGTACTATGGACCAGGTATCTGCCGTGCTTCTGGCCGGGGGTTGTGAAAGGGTTTATTTTGTCACGCTGGCCGTAGGGGCAGGCGTATAGGCTTTAGGCGGCCGGACAGGCGCGGAACTTAAAGAGGAGGGTATTGCAATGAATGTCAGAGCGTGTAAGGGCTGTAAAAGGTTATTCAATTACATTATGGGACAGAATTACTGCCCGGCCTGTAGGGAAAAGCTGGAGGAGAAATTCCAGGAGGTGAAGAAATACATCCAGGAAAATCCCGGCGTACATATTCAGGATGTGGCGGCGAACTGCGATGTGGAGACATCCCAGATCCGGCAGTGGCTGCGGGAGGACCGTCTGGAACTGACAGAGGGTTCACCGATCATGCTGAGTTGTGACAGCTGCGGCGCTTCAATCCGCAGCGGAAAATATTGCGAGAAATGCAAGGCGAACGTGAGCAACGGCTTCAAGGACATATTAAAGAGCAACGCTCCCAAGAACACCGACACTTTCCGAAAGAAGGAAGATAATGGGTCTAAGATGCGTTATCTGCAATAATACGGATCTGAGAAAGGCGTACTTTCCATGTTAAATGAAGAACGAGTGATACTGATGACAAAGATGGCCTCCTATGAAGAAGGGGAGGGGAAAAAGAGCATGTCGCTGGGGCGGTATTTTCGGGGGGATTATATCTCCATACAGCTCCTGCGGGCTTTTTTCTGTGGCACCATTGCTTATCTGCTGGGATTCGGATTATATATTTTATATGATTTCGAGACTCTGATCCTGGATATTTACAAGATGGACCTGTTTGTCTTTGCCCAGAATATCATCATATGGTATGCGGTTTTTGTGGTTGGCTACTGTGTCGTCACCTATGCCATCTGCGCCTACCGCTATGCCCGGGCGAAGAAGAGCCTGAAGCTTTATTACCACAACCTGAAAAAACTGGACAGCCTGTACCGCCAGTAGGTTGCGGAATTAAAATATATAGTATGAGGAAATAACATGAGTAATTTGTTGGAAATTAGGGAAAAGTTGAAACTGCTTTACAGCAGGAACGAGTTTATCCTGGTACCTGTTTTTAAATTTATGCTGGCCTATCTGACCATCTGTATGGTGAACGGTGAACTGGGATATATGGGCAGGCTGGACAACCTGGGGCTGGTGTTGATTGTTTCCCTGCTCTGCTCTTTTCTGCCGAATGGCTGCATCATTTTGTTTGGGGCTGCGTTCAGCCTGATGCACCTGTATGAATTATCCCTGGAAGTGGCTGTCGCGACATTAGCTGTCTATCTGATTATGTTCCTGTTGTTTTTTCGGATGGGTTCCAGGGACTCGGTGATTCTGATCTTTACAGTGCTGTTACTGGCACTGAAAATCCCCTATGTGATTCCGGTGGCGGTAGGCTTGTTGGCCACTCCTCTGGCGGCGGCCTCGGTGGCCTGCGGTACAGTGGTGTATTATTTGCTGACCAACATCTCGGACAATGCCACAACCATCAGCAGTATGGGGGCGGATGAGGCCACGGCCAAGCTGCGGATGGTCATTGACAGTGTGTTGGGCAACCGGGCCATGCTTGTGATGATTGCGGCATTTGCCATCACAATTGTGGTGGTATATCTGGTCAGGCGCATGTCCATTGATTATTCCTGGTCTATTGCCATGGTTGCCGGCGTAATAATAGATTTGGTAGTACTTTTGGTGGGTGATCTGGTATACGATACGCAGCTGTCCCTGGGAATGGCCGTCCTGGGCAGCATTGTGACGCTGGTCATCGCCAAGATACTTGAATTTTTCCGGTTCTGTGTGGATTACAGCAGGACAGAGAAGGTACAGTATGAGGATGACGAATACTACTATTATGTGAAGGCCGTTCCCAAAATGAACATGTCCGCCGCCTCCAAGACAGTAAAGCATATTAATACCCAGCGCCGTTTCGCGCGGCCTGCCCAAGAGGAGGAGGACATGACCGTCGCACCGCCCCGCAGGGTAAACAGGAGTGTGGTAACGGAGCGCACAGGAGGCAGGAACGGGCACGGCAGACCCTCGCAGGGGCGTGCGGGGAGCAGGAGCGTGACCATCAGCGGGGAAGCTGACGAAGGTGCGGCGGAGGATTACGAGTAATGGCCGCAAAGGTATAGGATAGGCAGGCATGGAAACAGTAAGTGAGATTATTGCAAACTTAAGAAGGTATGTTCCCGGCATCGAGTTCGGCGATGTGCTTGAAATATTGATTATTGCGTTCCTCCTTTATCACATTATGCTGTGGATTCAAAAGACCAGGGCCTGGACATTGCTCAAGGGCCTGCTTGTGATCCTGCTCTTCTGGGTTGTGGCATCCTACTTCAAGATGAATACCATCCTGTGGCTGGGAGAAAATGTCTTTGGCTTTGCGGTCACGGCCATGATTGTGGTGCTGCAGCCGGAACTGCGCAAAGCGCTGGAGGAGTTGGGCAACAAGAATCTGCTTGCCAATGCGCTGCCCTTTGACAACGGCAGGAACACGGACAACACATTTACGGAGAAGACGGTGAATGAGATTACCCGGGCCTGCGTGGAGATGAGCAAAGTGAAGACAGGGGCACTGATTGTCATTGAACAGAAGGAGTCCCTGGCTGAATATGAGAGGACGGGTATTGACGTGGACGGACTGGTCACCAGTCAGCTGCTGATCAATATCTTTGAACACAATACGCCGTTGCACGACGGGGCAGTTATCGTCCGGGGCAATCGGATCACATCAGCCACCTGCTATCTGCCGCAGTCAGACAATGGGGCGATCAGTAAGGAGGTGGGCACCAGGCACAGGGCCGGCGTGGGTATCTCCGAAGTCACGGATTCCGTCACGGTGATCGTGTCGGAACAGACCGGTAAGATCAGCATCACATTCGGGGGGCAGCTGGAACGGGGCTTTGACGGGGAAAGCCTGAAAAAGCGCCTGATGGAGTTGACCAACCTGATGGGAGATGCGGGAAAAAGCAAGCGGAAAAGGAAAGGGAAGGGCAGGCAGGAAGCATGAAAGGGAAGATAGGCTCCATATTTCGATCTATATTTTTTTCCCACTGGCTGTTGAAAATCATGTCCCTGCTGCTGGCCTTTGCGTTATGGTTTTTGGTAATCAGCACCAATGATCCGGTGGATGAAAAGCGGTTCCAGAATATTAAGGTTAATCTGATTAACACGGAACTGCTGGTAGAAAAAGGTCAGATCTACGAGGTCCTGGACAACACCGACATATTGCGTAATGTGACCTTTGACGCACCTAACAGTGTCAGGAGGGAGATCCAGAGCAGCGATATTATTGCGGAAGCGGATCTGAATAATCTGACGGTGACCAATACGGTGGAGATCAAGTTTTCCTGTCCCAAGTATGGCGACAAGGTTCAGAACATCAGCGGCAATATAGAGTATGTGAAGCTGAACATTGAGGAGAAAGCCCGGAAGACTGTCAATATAGAGGTAAAGACCATCGGCAATGTGGAAGAAGGCTACATCATAGGGAACAGGAGGCCGGACCGGAACCGCCTGGAGATCCAGGGACCGGAGTCCGCCATCTCCGAGATTGTCAAGGCGGAGGTGGAAGTGGATGTGACAGGCATAACAGGCACCAGTACCGCAGTGGGAACCATAAAACTGCTTGATAAGGACGGCAACGAGGTGAACAGGGCGTCGGTGTCCAAGAATCTGGAAACGGTCAACATTACGGTGGAAATGTGGGAGACCAGGGAAATCCCGGTGGTCTATGGTTATACGGGCACTGCGGCGGAAGGATATGAGGACACGGGGGAAATAGAGGGTTCCATCAGCACTGTGAAGGTTGCGGGGCCTTCCGAACTCCTGAAAAATGTCACAAAGCTGGAGGTAAATAGAGAGGACATTGATATCACTGGGCAGGCCGGGGATTATGAGACCACTGTCCAGCTGAGAAGCTACCTGCCCGAGGGAGTCTATTTTGCCGAGGAGGGCTTCACAGACTCCGCCCAGGTGAAGGTCCTGATCGAGAGGATCGAGTATAAACGGATCTCCCTGCGGCCGGAGAATATTCAGATCATCAATGTGCCGGAGGGGGTGACCTGTGAGATCGTAGGCTCTTCACCCTTGGGGGTGGAAGGGCGCAGCGGCTATATAGCCCTGCTGCAGGAGTCAAGCCTCCCGGGGGTGGTTGATGTGGGGGCCTGGATTGAAAGCACCAATCCCAATCAGCCCCTGGAGGGGGATCACAGCCTGACGGTAAGTGTGTCGCTGCTGCCGGAACAGAGAAAGGTAAACTCGCCCTCTGTCACCCTGCGTTTTACGCCCATTCGGCAGGGGAGTGACGAAGAGAGCGGAGAAGAATAAATATATAATATATGTTTGAAGGAGCGATAGGCTATGGGGAGATTATTTGGAACAGATGGGGTCAGAGGTATTGCCAACGAGGAGCTTACCCCTCTGCTTGCCATGCAGCTGGGGCAGGCGGGCGCTTATGTGCTGACGAAGGAGAAGGAACACAAACCCACTATCATGGTGGGCTGTGATACCCGGATATCCGGCGATATGCTGGCCAATGCCCTGATGGCGGGGGCCTGCTCCGTGGGAGCGAACTGTGTGTATGTGGGGGTGATCCCCACCCCTGCGGTGGCGTTTCTGACACAGAAATACAAGGTGGACGCGGGAGTAGTGATCTCCGCCTCTCATAACCCGGTGGAATTCAACGGCATCAAGTTCTTTGACGGGGACGGCTACAAGCTGCCGGACGCGCTGGAGGATGAGATTGAGGCGCTGATAGATTCTCAGATGCAGGGGGTAAAGTTTCCCATAGGTCCCGGTGTGGGAAAGATTAAGTACCGCACCGATGCCAGGGAGGAATACATCAACCATGCGATCCAGTCAGTGAAGGTGGACTTAAGCCATTTAAAGATCGTGGTGGATTGTGCGGAGGGTGCCGCATATTACACCTCCGTGGAGGCGCTGAAGGAAATGGGCGGCGAGGTGGTGGCGATTCACAACAACCCCGACGGCACCAACATCAATGCCAACTGCGGCTCCACCCATATGGAGGAATTGCAGGCCAGGGTGGTATATGAGAAGGCGAATGTGGGCCTGGCCTTTGACGGAGACGCGGATCGCCTGCTGGCAGTGGATGAGAACGGCAAGATTGTGGACGGCGACCAGATCATGGCCATTGTGGGCGATTATTTGAAGAGACAGGGAAAACTGAAAAAAGATACCATTGTAGCCACGATCATGAGCAACCTTGGATTCTTTTTGATGGCGGAAAAGCAGGGGCTGCATGTGGAGCAGACCAAGGTGGGTGACCGCTATGTGTTGGAGCGGATGAAGG
>CAMWSA010000052.1 GCA_947176785.1 uncultured Lachnospiraceae bacterium | reverse complement strand
ATACGGATCTTAATTTTGTGGACAGAGAGAAAAAGGTGGAGCAGTTCTGGAGGGAGCACGACATCTTCCGCAAGAGCCTGGAGAAAAATAAGGAGGGGGAGACCTATACCTTTTATGACGGCCCGCCCACGGCCAACGGCAAGCCCCATATCGGCCATGTGGAGACTCGTGTCATCAAGGATATGATCCCCCGTTACCGCACCATGAAAGGCTATATGGTGCCCCGCAAGGCGGGCTGGGACACCCACGGCCTGCCGGTGGAGATCGAGGTTGAAAAGCTTCTGGGTCTGGACGGCAAGGAGCAGATTGAGGCTTATGGACTGGAGCCCTTCATCGACAAATGTAAGGAGAGCGTCTGGAAATACAAGGGCATGTGGGAGGATTTCTCCGGCACCGTGGGCTTCTGGGCGGATATGGACGACCCTTACGTGACCTACCACGACGATTTCATCGAGTCCGAGTGGTGGGCGCTTAAGGAGATCTGGAACAAGGGCCTGCTGTACAAGGGCTTTAAGATCGTCCCCTACTGTCCCCGCTGCGGTACCCCTCTGTCCGCCCAGGAGGTGGCCCAGGGCTACAAGACCGTGAAAGAGCGCTCCGCCGTGGTTCGCTTTAAAGTGACGGGAGAGGACGCCTATTTCCTGGCATGGACCACCACGCCCTGGACCCTGCCCTCCAATGTGGCCCTGTGTATGAACCCGGAAGAGACCTATTGCAAGGTGAAGGCGGCGGACGGCTATACCTATTATATGGCCCAGGCCCTGCTGGACAGTGTACTGGGCAAGCTGGCCGCTGAAGAGACTCCGGCCTACGAGGTGCTGGAGACTTATGTGGGCAGGGATCTGGAGCACAAGGAGTACGAGCCTCTGTTTGCCTGCGCCGGAGAGGCGGCTGCCAGGCAGGGCAAGAAGGGATTCTTTGTGACCTGCGACAACTATGTCACCATGTCGGACGGCACCGGCATCGTACACATAGCGCCGGCCTTCGGTGAGGACGATGCCAACGTGGGCCGCAAATATGATCTGCCCTTCGTGCAGTTCGTGGACGGTAAGGGGCAGCTTACAGACGAGACCCCCTACGGCGGCATTTTTGTGAAAAAGGCGGATCCCCGGATTATAAAGGATCTGGATGCCGAGGGCAAGCTCTTCGACGCTCCAAAGTTTGAACATGATTATCCGCACTGCTGGAGATGCGATACCCCGCTGATCTACTATGCAAGGGAGTCCTGGTATATCAGGGAGACTGCCATCAAGGAGGATCTGATCCGCAACAACAACACGGTGAACTGGATTCCCGAGTCCATCGGCACAGGGCGCTTTGGAAACTGGCTGGAGAACATCCAGGACTGGGCCATTTCCCGCAACCGCTACTGGGGCACGCCGCTGAATATCTGGGAGTGTACCTGCGGATACCAGGAGTGTATCGGCAGCCGCCGGGAACTGGCGGATAAGGCTGGAAAGCCCGATGCCGCCAAGGTGGAACTGCACCGTCCCTATATCGACGAAGTGACCTATGCCTGTCCCAAGTGCGGCGGCGAGATGAAGCGTGTGCCCGAGGTCCTGGACTGCTGGTTTGACTCCGGAGCCATGCCCTTTGCGCAGCATCATTATCCCTTTGAGAATAAGGAAGTGTTTGAGAAGCAGTTCCCGGCCCAGTTTATTTCCGAGGCCGTGGACCAGACCAGGGGATGGTTCCACTCCCTGATGGCGGAGTCCACGCTGCTCTTTAACAAGGCCCCCTATGAGAACGTCATTGTGCTGGGCCATGTGCAGGACGAGAACGGCCAGAAGATGAGCAAGAGCAAGGGCAATGCGGTGGATCCCTTTGAGGCCCTGGCCCAGTACGGCGCGGACGCCATCAGGTGGTATTTTTACAGCAGCTGCGCCCCCTGGCTGCCCAAGCGCTTCTCCGGCAAGATCGTGCAGGAGGGACAGCGGAAGATTATGGGTACGCTGTGGAATACCTATGCGTTTTATGTGCTGTATGCGAATATTGACAATTTTGATGCCACCAAGTATACACTGGAGTACGACAAATTGCCGGTTATGGACAAGTGGTTATTGTCCAAATTAAACACTGTGGTGGGCGAGGTGGACGAGAACCTGGACAAGTACCGGATTCCCGAGGCTGCCAAGGCTCTGGAGGAGTTCGTGGACGAGATGAGCAACTGGTATGTGCGCCGCAGCCGGGAGCGTTTCTGGGCCAAGGGCATGGAGCAGGACAAGATAAACGCCTATATGACCCTGTACACGGCGCTGGTGACTATCTGCAAGGCCGCGGCCCCCATGATTCCCTTCATGACGGAGGATATCTACCAGAACCTGGTGCGCGGCATCGACGAAACGGCTCCGGAGAGCATCCACCTGTGCGACTTCCCCCAGGTACACGCCGGGATGATCAACAAGGCCCTGGAGGAGTCCATGGAGCATGTGCTGGCCGTGGTGGTCATGGGCCGTGCCTGCCGCAACGACGCGGCCATCAAGAACCGCCAGCCCATCGGCAGAATGTACATCAAGGCGGATTTCCGACTGGATGAGTTCTACACCGATATCATTAGGGATGAGTTGAATGTAAAGGAAGTGGTCTTTGCCGACGATGTGCGTGAGTTCACCTCCTACAGCTTCAAGCCCCAGCTTCGCACCGTGGGCCCCAAATACGGCAAGCAGCTGGGCGGCATTCAGAAGGCGCTGGCATCTCTGGATGGTAACGCCGCTATGGATGAACTGAAAGAGAACGGGAAACTGGCCTTTGATGTAAGCGGCGTGGCAGTGGAACTCACCGAGGAAGACCTGCTGATCAGCATGGCTCAGAAGGAGGGCTATGTGTCCCAGGAGGACAACCGTATGACCGTGGTGCTGGACACCAATTTGACGGAGGAGTTGATCGAGGAGGGCTTTGTCTACGAGATCATCAGCAAGATCCAGACCATGCGCAAGGACGCGGGCTTTGAGGTCATGGACCACATCCGGGTATCCCTGGGCGGCAACGCCAGACTTTCCGATATTGCGGAGAGCAACCGGGAGGCCATCTGCGGCAAGGTGCTGGCGGAGGAGTTGACGGCGGATGTCTCCTATGGAGTATCCAGGGAGTGGAACGTGAACGGCGAGGCCGTGACCATCAGCCTGGAGAAAATTTAAGCAGGGGTAAAAAAGCGGCGGCGGGTTATGAGCCGCTGCTTTTCTTAACAATCTTTTTATCCCAATATAAAAAGGGGATTCCATGTAGCAGAGATTTCTGTTATAATCTTTGAGGGGTGTTATCAAAACGTAAAGCGGTTCGCCTTTGCCAAAATGAGTACATTTTGAGAACTTCCAGTGTCAGCGGAGGTGATACATGTGGAAAATAAGGGAAAGGAATACATATGATGGTCGGAATAATAGTGGGGATCGTCGGTATCATAGTGACAGTTATCAGCATTATAGTAACGGTTATTGATATCAGACAGACTGCTAAGAAAGAAGATCAAAAAAGCAACCGCCGCCCGTCAAAGTAGTGGTTGCTTTTCTGATTAAGTAACTATCCACCAGGCGAACCGTTGTTTTACGATAACGCCCTTTTATATGTTCATCTTATCACTCCGGCAGGGATACGTCAACATTTTTCTTCGCCAAGCGATTATCCAATCCAGGCATTCAGGCTGATTCTACGGTTCGTGGGTGTGATTTTGTAAGCGCTTATCATATTCTGTTTTCTATAGAAAGGCGGTGTAGGCATGAATCAAGTCAAAATCGGCAGATTTATCGCGGAAATGAGAAAGAGACAGAATTTGACCCAGAGGCAATTTGCGGATATTCTTGGCATCAGCGATAAAACCGTGAGCAAATGGGAATGTGGCAATGATATGCCGAAACTGTCCTTTATGCAGCCGGTTTGCAATATTCCAGGCGTAAGAAAAAATCCGAAGATATGCAAAAACAGTTGGCATTGCCGGGAATATTTGGTATAATATATAGCTGCAAATCAATTAAAAACGCATCTGGCGATTGTGTAAGCAGTCCCGTAGGGCAAAAACGCATGTCGCTTTGCGGTGGGAGGCAAATTGTAAATTGCCCGTAGACGCAAGCAGAAAAGGAGAAAGAGAATGAGCATGACGAGTACCACTACAACCAAGAAGCTGAAGTTTGACAAGGAGCTTTTTAAGAGGAGTGTGCAGTACAATACAAAAACCCTGTACCGCAAGAATCTGGACGAGGCCAGCCCCCAGCAGATCTTCCAGGCGGTTTCCTACGCCATTAAGGATCAGATCGTGGAAGACTGGATGGACACCCAGAAAGCCTATGAAAAGCAGGACGCCAAGACGGTGTATTACCTGTCCATGGAGTTTCTGATGGGCCGTGCCCTGGGCAACAACCTGATCAATATGATGGCCTACAAGGAGGCCAAGGAAGCTCTGGAGGAGCTGGGGCTGGATCTGAATGTTGTGGAGGATCAGGAGCCGGATGCGGCGCTGGGCAACGGCGGCCTGGGCCGTCTGGCAGCATGCTTTCTGGACTCTCTGGCTACCCTGGGCTATCCCGCCTACGGCTGCGGCATCCGCTACCGCTACGGCATGTTCAAACAGCAGATCCGGGACGGCTACCAGATCGAAGTGCCGGACAACTGGCTGGTGGACGGCAATCCCTTTGAACTGCGCAGGCCCGAATATAAAAAGGAGGTAAAATTCGGCGGCTATGTGACTGTATCCCGGGACGAGAACGGCAGGGAGTATTTCTCTCAGGCGGGCTACCAGTCCGTCAATGCCATCCCCTTTGACCTGCCCATCGTGGGCTATGGCAACCACATCGTGAACACCCTGCGGATCTGGGACGCGGAGCCGGTGGTATGCTTTCAGCTGGACTCCTTTGACAAGGGCGATTACCAGAAGGCCGTGGAGCAGGAGAACCTGGCGAGAAATATCGTGGAGGTACTCTACCCCAACGACAACCACTATGCGGGCAAGGAACTGCGCTTAAAGCAGCAGTACTTCTTTATCTCCGCTTCCGTGCAGGAGGCCGTGGCAAAATATATGCGCACCCACAGCGATATCCGCAGGTTTTATGA
This sequence comes from uncultured Lachnospiraceae bacterium, assembly GCA_947176785.1. Classification (GTDB taxonomy): domain Bacteria; phylum Bacillota; class Clostridia; order Lachnospirales; family Lachnospiraceae; genus Acetatifactor. The sequence continues at coordinate 8,295 of CAMWSA010000052.1, read as the reverse complement.
GAAAGTGACTTTCCAGCTCAACGATACCCACCCCACGGTGGCGATCGCAGAGTTGATGCGCATACTGATGGATGAATACTATCTGACCTGGGACGAGGCGTGGACAGTGACCACCAGGACCTGCGCTTATACCAACCACACCATCATGGCCGAGGCGTTGGAGAAATGGCCCATTGAACTGTTCTCCCGGCTGCTGCCCAGGATTTATCAGATTGTGGAGGAAATCAACCGCAGATTTATCCTCGAGATCGAGAAGAAATACAACAATGTGCCTGGCGTCAATGTCCAGGACAAGATCCGCAAGATGGCGATTATTTATGACGGACAGGTGAAGATGGCCCATCTGGCTATCGTGTCCGGCTATTCTGTCAACGGCGTGGCAAGGCTGCACACAGAGATCCTGAAGAACCAGGAGCTTAAGGACTTCTACGAGATGTTCCCGGAGCGCTTCAACAACAAGACCAACGGCATTACCCAGCGGCGCTTTTTGCTGCATGGCAATCCGCTGCTGGCGGACTGGGTGACTGACCACATCGGCAACGAGTGGATCACGGATCTGCCCCAGATCGGCAGGCTGAAGGTCTATGCGGACGATGCCAAGGCCCAGCAGGAATTTATGAACATCAAGTATCAGAATAAGGTGCGCCTGGCAAAATATATTCTGGAGCATAACGGCGTGGAGGTAGATCCCCGCTCCATCTTCGACGTGCAGGTGAAGCGTCTGCATGAGTACAAGAGGCAGCTTTTGAATATACTGCATGTGATGTACTTATACAACGAGATCAAGGAACACCCGGATATGGAGTTCTATCCCAGAACCTTTATCTTTGGCGCCAAGGCGGCGGCGGGCTACCGCAACGCCAAGCTGACCATCAAGCTGATCACCTCCGTGGCGGATGTGATCAACAACGACGCCTCCATCGGCGGCAAGATCAAGGTGGTATTTATCGAGAATTACAATGTGTCCAACGCAGAGATTATCTTTGCCGCGGCGGATGTGTCCGAGCAGATTTCCACCGCCAGCAAGGAGGCTTCCGGTACGGGCAACATGAAGTTCATGTTAAACGGTGCCCTGACCCTGGGCACCATGGACGGTGCCAACGTGGAGATCGTGGAGGAGGTTGGGGAGGAGAACGCCTTTATCTTCGGCCTGTCCTCCGACGAGGTTATAAGCTACGAGAACCACGGCGGCTACAATCCCATGGAAATCTTCAACAGCGACCAGGATATCCGCAAGGTGCTGATGCAGCTGATCAACGGCACCTATTCTCAGGACACGGAGATGTTCAGGCACCTGTACAACTCCCTGTTGAACACCCAGAGTACCTCCAGGGCCGATACCTATTTTATCCTGAAGGACTTCAAGGCATATGCGGAAGCGCAGAAGAAGGTGGAGGCCGCCTATAAGGATGAGGCCGGCTGGGCAAAGAGCGCCATCCTGAACGTGGCCTGCTCCGGCAAGTTTACCTCCGACAGGACGATCCAGCAGTATGTGGACGAAATCTGGCACTTGGACAAAGTAAAGGTATTATAAGATATCTTATGTAAGAGATAAACGGAATGATTGTTTTTCTTTTGCATGGCAGTAACCGAGTCCGGGCAGGGTAGTATCTCTGTAGGACCCCATAAACAATGGCAGTGCCTGGCCAGGTATTTTCCGGCGGAGTTTTGACGGCATAGTCTGCAACGGGTAAACAATGCGGAGGTCAGAACTCCGGCAGCCGTAATGTTTGGTTACGGAGCCGGAGTGCGATGCGAAAGAGATATTGCCCTGCCTGGACGACAAAAAGGGCAGTAAAAGGAAAAAGGAGATACTATTATGATTACTTTATCAGACGGAGGGGCATACCTGTTACACGGCAGCGAGATCGTACCGGACAACGGGGAAGCCCTGGCTGCCCTTAAGGCAAAGACCGGCAGGGATATCACCAAAAAGGAGGCGGCTCAAAATACCATCGCCTATGGCATTTTGCAGAGCCACAATACCTCCGGCAATATGGATAAACTGAAAATCAAGTTCGACAAGCTGACCAGCCATGATATCACGTTCGTGGGCATCATCCAGACGGCCAGGGCCTCGGGGCTGACGAAATTCCCGGTGCCCTATGTGTTGACCAACTGCCACAATTCCCTGTGCGCAGTGGGCGGCACCATCAACGAGGATGACCACATGTTTGGCCTCTCCTGTGCAAAAAAATACGGCGGCATCTATGTGCCCCCTCACCAGGCGGTGATCCACCAGTTTGCCCGGGAGATGCTGGCCGGGGGCGGCAGGATGATCTTAGGCTCCGACTCCCACACCCGCTATGGCGCGCTGGGCACCATGGCTATGGGCGAGGGCGGCCCGGAGTTGGTGAAACAGCTTTTGGGCCAGACCTATGACATCAATATGCCCGGCGTGGTGGGCGTGTACCTGACCGGGGAGCCGGTCAAGGGAGTGGGTCCCCAGGACGTGGCGCTGGCTATCATCGGCGCTGTGTTCGCAAAGGGCTATGTTAAGAATAAGGTGATGGAGTTCGTAGGCCCCGGCGTGGCCTCTTTGAGTGCGGACTTCAGGATCGGCGTGGACGTGATGACCACCGAGACCACCTGTCTGTCCTCCATCTGGCAGACAGACGACCAGATCAAAGAATTTTACCGGATCCATGGCAGGGAGGAGGACTACGCGCAGCTGTCGCCCGGTGAAGCGGCTTATTATGACGGCATGATCACAGTGGATCTGTCCAGGGTGCGTCCCATGATTGCCATGCCCTTCCATCCCAGCAACACCTACACCATCGAGGAACTGAATGCAAATCTGATGGACATTCTGGACGAGACGGAGAAGCGCGCCCAGGTGAGCCTGGACGGCGCTGTGGAATTCCATCTGAAAGACAAGGTAAAGAACGGCAGATTCCTGGTGGACCAGGGCATTATCGCAGGATGTGCGGGCGGCGGCTTTGAGAATATCTGCGCGGCGGCTGATATCCTGAAGGGCAAATATATCGGCAGCGGCGAATTTACCCTGAGTGTGTATCCGGCCTCCATGCCCGTGTATATGGAGTTGATTAAAAACGGCTGTGCCGCCGCCATCCTGGAGACCGGCGCGGTGATGAAGACCGCTTTCTGCGGCCCCTGCTTTGGAGCGGGGGACACCCCGGCCAACAATGCCTTCAGCATCCGCCACTCTACCAGGAACTTCCCCAACAGGGAAGGCTCCAAGCTGCAGAGCGGCCAGATTTCTTCCGTGGCATTGATGGATGCCCGTTCCATTGCCGCCACTGCGGCCAACCAGGGCGTGCTGACCCCGGCCACGGAGTTTGACGGCGAGATCGGCAAATATAAATATCATTTTGACAGCAATATTTACGCCAACAGGGTATTTGACTCCCACGGTGCGGCGGACCCCGAGGCGGAGATCGTGCTGGGCCCCAACATCAAGGACTGGCCGGAGATGGGTGAACTGCCCGAGAATATGGTGCTGCGGGTGGTCAGCGAAATCCATGACCCCGTGACCACCACGGATGAACTGATTCCCTCCGGCGAGACCTCCAGCTACCGTTCCAATCCCCTGGGACTGGCGGAGTTTACCTTATCCCGCAAGGACCCGGCCTATGTGGGGCGGGCCAAGGATATCCAGAAGGCGGAGAAGGCCCGCATGGCGGGAGAACATCCCTGCCAGGCGCATCCGGATGTAAAGCCCATCATGGGCGTGATCAAACAGCGGTTCCCGGAGGTGAATCACACCAACACCGGCTTTGGCTCCACCATCTTTGCGGTGAAGCCCGGCGACGGCTCCGCCAGAGAGCAGGCTGCCAGCTGTCAGAAGGTGCTGGGCGGCTGGGCCAACATTGCTCATGAATACGCCACCAAGCGTTACCGCTCCAACCTGATCAACTGGGGGATGCTGCCGTTTTTGATCCGGGAGGGCGAACTGCCCTTCCACAATCTGGACTACCTTTTTATCCCCGGCATCAGGGCTGCGGTGGAGAGTAAGGCGGAGGAGATCAAGGCATATGTGGTAAATTTGGAAGTTCGGCAATATGAGGATGGGCAGCCCGAAGGGCTGCGGGAGTTTACGCTGAGACTGGGTGAACTGACAGACGAGGAGAGGCAGATCATATTGAAGGGCTGCCTGATTAACTATAACCGCGTGTGACGCGCAATGCTGTGGAACGCATAACGGCAATTTCCTGTGGCTTATTCAGCCCGGAGTGCGGGCGGAGCATATATGAAAAAATGTTCTCCAGTGCCCCATTTATCACAAAGAGGAGCCGGCAGGACATTTTTTCCATATATGCATTGTTGCATGGGGAAAAGCAGGTTTTCTATGGGAGATTGCGAGTTTTCCGGTTGATCCGGGTCAGGGAGGAATATATGGAAAGGCCAAGAGCGATTAGCAACCCCATGCTGGTGGGAGCCATGGAACTGTTAAAGGCGGATAACTCCACCAAGCACCGGGACTTTTTCTTACAGGAACTGTTGAAGGCGCATCTGCTGACCCCGGCCACAGTGACACCCGGGCCACAGGAGGATGAGAGCGGCATGGTGCGGATGCCGCCGGACGCCCAAATCCAGATCCCCATGCTCAGCACCAGGGAGGGCGTGAGATATTTCATGGCCTTCACGGATATGCAGGAGCTTAAGAAATGGGTGAAAAGCATGGAGGAGGGGCAGCAGCTTCTTGTATTCGGGTTTCAGGATTTTACGACTATGGTAAAGCGGGCGGACAGCCAGTGCGACGGCTTTGCCATCAATCCCGGCGGGGCCAACATCAGAGTCACCCGGAGGATGATCGACACGATTCAGGATGCTCTGACAGGGGATATGCGCAACAATAATAAATCAGGAGAATAGGGGGGTTTTTATGAAATACGTTGTTTTATTGACCGGAAACAACAGAATGGCTATCAACGAATTTTTTACCTATATGGATAACACGCTTGAGTGTATCAATACCTCAAGCCGATATGACGATATCATGAACCATCTGAAATATATCTCTCCCGATGTGTTCGTATATTGCCTGTACGGGGAGTCGCCGGACGATATCAAGCGATTCGACAATGTGGAACAGAGGATCACGGAATTGAATATTCCCATAATTATTGTTGGCAACAGAGAAGAGTGCGAGCAATTCACGAAGATTGTGCCCACTACACAGGCGACTTTTTTCCAGCGCCCCATTTCGGCCCAGAAGCTTGAGCATTCCATTGTGGAACTGTTGGAAAAGAGAGGGAGACAGAAGAATTTGGCTGAACGTGCGGCGGCTGCCGCCAGCACCGTCGCCGCCAGGGTGACACCTCCCGCGCAGGCGGAGCCGCCGAAGCCCCCCGCCAGAAAACATATATTAATCGTAGATGATGACAGTAGTGTCTTGAAACTCCTCAAGGGCTATCTGGCGGAGCGATATGATGTTGCTACAGCCATAAACGGCAAGGTGGCGATGAAATTCCTTGAGACTAAGAGGACGGACTTGGTACTGCTGGACTATGAGATGCCTGAGGAGAACGGGGCGGCAGTCCTGAGTAAAATACGGGAAAACAGTAAGACCAGAAACCTTCCCGTGGTCTTTCTCACCGGTGTTACGGAGCGGGGCAAGATCCAGGAGATATTGGCGCTGAAAATACAGGGATACCTCTTAAAACCCATTGACATGGAGAAGATCTCATCCACCATAAAGGGCGTTCTGGGCCGAAGATAGCTTCTGCCCAAACGCCAGGGCGCGGAGCGCCAAACAGCCTGCAAAGAAAAAGTGATACTGACGGTCGCCGGGCTTTTCCGATTCCCGCACGGCACATGTGCATAATCAGACAACATGCGCCGTGGGGGAAGGAAAATCTAACCGGCAGTGCGTATAAGAGGAAATGAAAACCGTAGGGCAGGGACGGGACAATAAATTGAAATAGGAGGGCAGGATGGACACGGTCAATATATCAGAAGAAGTGACAAATCTGAATTTAACGGATTTGATTGACTTGGAGACCCTGCACCTGATACAGGATTCTTTTTCCAGTATGGCAGGGATTGCGTCTCTGATCACGGACAAGGATGGCATCGCCATCACGAAGGGGTCCCATTACTCGGAATTTTGTGAAAAATATGTGCGTGCCACGGAGACGGGCAGGAGGCGCTGCGAGAACTGTAACCGGATCAGTGCGGAGAACACACAAAGCGATGGGACACCCTGCGCATACCACTGTCATGCGGGCCTGGTGGATTTTGCCGTGCCCATCATGGTATCAGGCCACAAGGTGGGATGCTTTATCGGCGGGCAGATGCTGACCGAATCGCCGGACGAAGATAAAATCCGTCAGGTGGCATTGGACATCGGTGTGAATCCTGACGAACTGATGACAGCGGCCAACAAGGTAATTATTCTGAAGGAGGAAGAAATAAAGAGCAAGATTGAGGCGCTTTCCACCATTGCCAATATTCTCTCAAACCTGGCATTTAACAAGCACCAGCTGAATGTAAAGAATATGGAACTCATAAAATCCTCCAGCATGAAGTCTGATTTCCTGGCCAATATGAGCCATGAAATCCGCACGCCCATGAATGCGATCATAGGCATGGCGGAAATGGCGCTGCGGGAGGAGCTTCCCCCCATGGCAAAGGAGTATGTGGGGCAGATCAAGGCATCCGGGCAGACGCTGCTCACAATCATCAATGACATTCTGGATTTTTCCAAGATTGAATCCGGCATGATGACGATCAACGAGGCGGAATATGAGCCAATGTCGGTGGTCAACGACGTGGCAAATATCATTATGACCAGGATCGGCAGCAGGGAGCTGGAATTGACGGTGGACGTGGACCCCAATCTCCCTCATGGACTGTATGGCGACAATATACGTATCAAACAGATTATGATCAATCTGGCAAACAATGCAATAAAGTTTACAAAGATGGGGAATGTACATCTGCAGGTGGATTACCGGCAGACCGGCGAGGATATGCTGGAACTCTATATCGCTGTCTCCGACACCGGGAGCGGGATCAGAGAAAGCGACATGGAAAAGCTTTTTCAGTCCTTCCAGCAGCTGGACAGCAAGCGCAACCGCAACATTGAGGGCACCGGGTTGGGGCTTGCCATCTGCAAACAGCTGGTCTCACTTATGCATGGAAGCATCCATGTGGAGAGCGAGTATGGGAAGGGAAGCACCTTTTCCTTTGTGGTACCCCAGAAAATCATCAACAATACCCCTTCTGTCGGGCAGATTGAGGAAAATATACTGGCAGTGGGACTTCTGTCAGGGGATTACGCCGCAAAGCAGATCAAGACTGATATGCAGAGGCTGGGGGTGGACTATCGGGGGCTGGGCTCCGACAGGGACCTGTCGAGGCTCGAGGGGCAGAAATTCCAGTTTCTGTTCGTGGAGCAGACGATGATGACAGATGCGGTGCAGTATTTTCTCAAGGCCCACCCGGATATCACCGGCGTGGTGCTGGCGGACTACCGGGATACATATCCCTACAACATGGACAATGTGTATATCGCCAAGAAGCCCCTGTATGTTTTAAGCCTTGCGGGCATATTGCAGGGGGATAAGGCGGAGCAGAGTTATAACCGCCTTGATGTGGAAGACTTTAATTTTGTTGCCCCTGAAGCGGAAATACTGGTGGTGGATGACAACGCCATCAACCTGACGGTGGCAAAAGGGCTTTTAAGCCCGCTGCAGATGCATATTGATACGGCGCTGAGCGGCAGGGAGGCCATTTTCAAGGTCACGGACAAAAAGTATGATTTGATCTTTATGGATCACATGATGCCTGAGATGGATGGCGTGGAGGTAACCCGGATTATCAGGAAGATGCCCGGGGAAAACGGCCAGGTCCCCATCCTGGCCCTGACGGCAAACGCGGTGGAGGGCACAAGAGAGATGTTCATAGGCAGTGGGATGAACGATCTGGTGACCAAGCCCATTGAACTGAAGGATATCGTATCCAAGCTGCGCAAATGGCTGCCGCCGGAAAAGGTCCATAAGAAAAAGCGTAACGACAAGGAAGTAAAGCAGGACAGCCAGGGTTCCCAGGTGACAAGTATCTCTATCAACGGCCTGGATGTTGAGAGGGCAGTGGGATTCCTGGGGAATGAAGAACTGTTCTGGGCGGTCCTCAAGGAGTATTACCGCGTGATTGATAAGAAATACGCGGTGATCCAGAAATATGAGCAGGAGGAAAAGTGGCACGAGTATACCATTGAGGTCCACTCTCTGAAAAGCGCTTCCCGCCAGATTGGTGCCTTTGAGCTTGCGGAGACTGCGGAACAGATGGAGATGGCCGGAAAAGCCCGGAATGCGGAACTGATCCACA
>CAMWSA010000051.1 GCA_947176785.1 uncultured Lachnospiraceae bacterium | reverse complement strand
AATTAAAATGAAGGAGAGGTTTCAGTAATGGCAAAATTGTATGTAAATCCGAAGCATCAAAAGGGACATATTAACCCTGAGATCCAGGGGCATTTCTCCGAGCATTTGGGCAGATGTATCTATGAAGGACTCTATGTGGGGGAGAATTCCGACATTCCCAACACAAACGGCATGCGCAGTGATGTGGTGGAGGCGCTGAAAGAGATGCGGATTCCCGTGCTGCGCTGGCCCGGCGGCTGTTTTGCGGACGAGTATCACTGGATGGACGGCATTGGCCCCAGGGAAAACCGTAAGAAGATGATCAACACCCATTGGGGCGGCGTGGTGGAGGACAACAGCTTTGGCACCCATGAGTTCATGGAACTGTGCCGCCAACTGGGCTGCAAAACCTATGTCAACGGCAACGTGGGCAGCGGCACAGTGCAGGAGATGAGTGAGTGGGTGGAGTATATGACCTTTGAGGGCGTATCCCCCATGGCGGACCTGCGTGCCAGGAACGGTCATCCCGAGAGCTGGAGGGTGGATTATTTTGGCGTGGGCAATGAGAACTGGGGCTGCGGCGGCAACATGACGCCGGAGTACTATGGCAATCTGTATCGCAGATACCAGACTTATGTGCGCAATTATAAGAAGGGCCAGGAGATTTACAAGATCTGCTGTGGTGCCAACGTGGATGATTACTATTGGACGGAGGGCGTGCTGAAGACCACCCATGACCATGCCGAGAAAGCCCATGGCTTTATGAACGGCCTGTCCCTGCACTATTACACCCATCCGGGCGGCTGGGATAAAAAAGGGAGCGCCCTGGATTTTGATGAGGAAAAATTTTATGAGACCATGAAAAAGACTCTGTATATGGAGGAACTGATCAAAGGCCACGGCGCGATCATGGACCAGTACGACCCTGAGAAAAAGATCGGCCTGATTGTGGACGAGTGGGGTACCTGGTACGATGTGGAGCCCGGCACCAATCCCGGCTTTTTGTATCAGCAGAACACCATGAGGGACGCCCTGGTGGCCGGCATCAATCTGAACATTTTCAACAAGCACTGCGACCGTGTGAAGATGGCTAACATTGCCCAGCTGGTGAACGTGCTGCAGGCCGTGATCCTGACGGAGGGCGAGAAGATGATCAAGACCCCCACGTACCATGTGTTCAATATGTATAAGTATCATCAGGATGCGGAGCTGCTGGAGAGTTATGTGGAGACCGAGGAGATCGGCGGCGAGGGCTTTAAAGTGCCGAACCTTCACGAGTCCGTATCCCTGGGCAGGGATGGCCGGATCCATGTGACCCTGAACAACCTGTCCGTGACAGAGAGTTACGATATAGACGCCGTGTTTACGGAGACAGATATCAAGGGAGTGGAGGGCACGATCCTGACCGGCGAGATGCACGCACACAATACCTTTGAGAATCCCAATGCCGTACATACGGATAAATTTGACCGGGTGGAAATCACAGGACAGAACCTTCAGTTCACAATCCCCCCATGCAGTGTGCTGCATCTGGCAGTGGAGATATAACCGGTTTGCGGGGAAGAGGGCGGAAGCCCTCTCCGGCCGGGATTGTGACCGCCCGCCGTGCAGAGGAAGAAAGAGCGGGACTTTCGGAGATCGGATTCAGGAAGCTGAATAAAGGAAAATAAAGGGGCAGACTCCGCAGGGGCCTGCCCCTTTCCATACAGACCTTCCTTCCTGTGCGTCACCAGCGAAAGGAATTCATTTTGAAAAGCATTGTGCTTTTGCCATTTTTTGTGTTAATATGATAACTAAAAGGAGCGGTAAACAGGAATAAGGTAAGATATTACACATCCGGCGTGCAATACAATAGAGACATGGATGTGAGATCATAAAATAATAATGGAGGACATGCAATGAAATTCAGTAATGGATGTTGGCTACAGAAGGAAGGCTGCGGGTGTTTTGCGCCTACGGAAGCCTATTTTACCAGGGTGACGGACACAGAGGTGAGCATCTGCGCACCTACCGGTCATATTAACAGCAAGGGGGCGACTCTGGGCGGAATCAATTTAACGGTGAAAATCACTTCGCCCAGGGTGAACGTGCTGCGGGTGCAGACCTATCACCATCTGGGGGCAGCGGTATGCGAGCCCGCTTTTGAACTCAACCTGCAGGAATGCCCGCTGGATGTGACCGAGACAGAGGAGTTGATCACCATAAAGAGTGGCAGCCTGTCTCTGGAGATTACGAAAAAGCCTTGGGGGATGACCTACAAGAGGGGCGGAAAGCTGCTGACCCGCAGTAACGGCAGGGATCTGGCTCTCATGAAGACCGACTGGAAGGGCGAATATTACGACCATGGGGACAATGTGGACACCTATATGCGCCAGCAGCTGTCCCTGGGCGTGGGGGAACTGCTCTATGGCACGGGTGAGCATTTCACCCCCTTCGTCAAAAACGGCCAGAGCATCGACATCTGGAACGCGGACGGCGGCACCAGCACGGAGCAGGCTTATAAAAACATTCCCTTCTATATCTCTAACAAGGGATATGGCGTGCTGATCAACCATCCGGAGAATGTGTCCATGGAACTGGGCACGGAGATGGTGACCCGTGCGGAGTTCTCCGTGGAGGGCGGATACCTGGACTATATGCTGTTTGACGGCCCTGGCATGAAGGATGTGCTGACAGCCTACACGGATATCACCGGCAAGCCTTCCCTGCCTGCTCCCTGGACTTTCGGACTGTGGCTGTCCACCTCCTTTACCACCAGTTATGACGAGAAGACGGTTATGAGCTTTATCGACGGTATGCTGGATCGAGGTATTCCCCTGCGCACCTTCCATTTTGACTGCTGCTGGATGAAGGAATTCCACTGGTCGGACTTTCTGTGGGATGAGAGAGTCTTCCCGGACCCGGAGGGCATGCTGCGGCGCATCAAGGATAAGGGCCTGAATATCTGTGTGTGGATCAACTCCTATATCGGGCAGGAGTCCTATCTGTTCAAAGAGGGCATGGAGAAGGGATATTTTATCAGACGTCCTAACGGCCAGGTCTATCAGTGGGATATGTGGCAGCCGGGCATGGCCATCGTGGATTTCACCAACCCGGAGGCGTGGAAATGGTTCCAGGACAAGCTGGAGGCGCTGCTGGATATGGGCGTGGACTGCTTCAAAACGGATTTCGGGGAGAGGATTCCCACCGAGGCCGTGTATTTTGACGGCTCCGATCCCAAAAAGATGCACAATTACTATACTTACCTGTACAATAAATGTGTGTATGAGCTGCTGGAGAGAAAGCGGGGCAAGGGTGAGGCGGTACTGTTCGCCCGTTCCGCCACCGTGGGCGGCCAGAAATTCCCGGTACACTGGGGCGGCGACTGCTGGTCCGACTACGAGTCCATGGAGGAGAGCCTGCGGGGGGGCTTAAGCCTTTTGATGAGCGGTTTCGGCTTCTGGGCCCATGATATCGGCGGTTTTGAGAATACCTCCACGCCGGATGTGTACAAGAGATGGGTGGCGTTCGGTCTGCTGTCCTCCCATAGCCGTCTCCACGGAAGTGCCTCCTACAGAGTGCCCTGGGTCTATGACGAGGAGGCGGTGGACGTGTGCCGGTTCTTTACCAGGCAGAAGGCCCGTCTGATGCCCTACCTGTACGAGACTTCCATCTATACCAGTCGTACCGGTATCCCCACCATGCGCAGTATGGTATTGGAGTACACCGCCGACAAAAACTGCAGTTATCTGGACAAGCAGTATATGCTGGGCGACAGTCTGCTGGTGGCTCCCATCTTTAATGAGGAGGGGATCGGCGAATACTATCTGCCCGAGGGCACATGGACGGATTTCCTCACCGGCCAGGTACAGGAGGGCGGCAAGTGGTACTCGGGCAAGTACGATTACCTGAGTCTGCCCATGATGGTCAGGGAATGCTCCATCATCGCCCTGGGCGCCAGAGATGACAGGCCGGACTACGACTATGCCGACGGTGTGGAACTGCGGATCTATGAACTGCATAACGGAGCCGGCGCCGAGCGGACGGTATACGGCATGGACAACCGGGCGGCGCTGACTCTCAAGGCATCCCGTCATGCCGGGGCTCTCACCCTGGATGTGGAGGCGGAGAAACCCTACACAGTGCGCCTTATAAATGTGCAGGCCGTATCCGCCGACGGAGCCGACATCCGCATAGAAGGCAATGACACGGTGGTTACACCCAAAGCGGCCCATATGGTGGTGAACTGTTAAAAGATTTAACAGTGGATACATGCAAAAAGAGTTTTTGCAGCGTGGAAAAGAAAAAGGAATTATTTAATGCTAAGATACGGCTGCGGGAAGTGGAAGAGGGATCGGAGACCACAGGAGGATACGCATTGCTTCTCTTGTTTGACTTTCTATTGGACGTGAAGAATGCGGAGGATGCATTTTGCCTGGGAACAGATTTTGCGGCAGCCTGTTATAATGGAGAGGGGGAGGCATTAATGCGCTCCCCTCTTCAGTCTTTTATATGCCGCCTGATATACAGGTGTGATAACTGTCACCTCAGTAAGACTTTTGGCTTTGCGCTTGATATGCGGAAAATGAATTAAATGCAATTCTTCTACATTTTCAGGATCAATCGTTGTCGGATTTTCTCGGCCTCTTCCGAAAACTGCACCCGGTCAAGATAATCCGCTGCTTTTATTTCAATCACTTCGACAGGCTGGCAGCTTTCCCTTGATACCCATTGCCATTCATCTGCTTTTTCAAAAGAATCGGCTCTGACTTTATACACATATCCCACGCCATCGGGATTCAGAGAGCCATACTTCAACAAAACTTTTCCGTCATGACATTCAAAATCCCTTCTCCCCTCCGGGCTGTCCGGATACCAGCGGATTGGCAGGGCGAAGGGGATTACATCATCTATCGTTTCAGCGGCGTAGATTGCCATCATGGAATCGATATCCCGCCCGCCCGCAGCCTGCTGCGGGATGAGTACATCCAACTTATACTGACTTCCATGATATAAGTATTCCGGTTTATCAGACATATTACTGCTCCCTTCCTGCTTCCCTTGTTTATATATAATTATAAGGAAACAAAGGATAAATGCAAGAATTTAAAGGTGAAAATTTTGTGAAAGAGTTTACAATTCCAGAAAAAAGTATGAGCCTAGTTTGGCAAAACATAGTAGAGCAAAGGCAATATAACGGTATACTCCCTTTTCAAATCAGTGTTGCGAATACATTGCAAAGGGGACACGTTAAATACTATGTTGACATACGCGAATAATTAGTATACAATGAATATAAACAATGTATAACATATACATGGTAAAGAATCATGATCCATACTTATATGCACAAATAATCCGGCGATTATGTGTTACATATTATACACATATTTTATTAAGAGGTTAGGCACTTAACAACAAGTTCTTGCGCAAAGTGGCAAAATTTGGGTGTTGGTTCTGGTTTATTCAAGTTAGGATACTTGAAGCATATATATATTTTTCAGGAAGCAGGGGGTGGTATATTATGGTATAAGAGTCCGGCTAAAAATGCTATAAGGTACTATAAAAAGAAACAATTAATCAGGAGCAGAGGAGGAACTGATATGATGAAAAGAATAGGGGCACTTGGTTTTGCGGTAGTACTTTTGATATACAGCGGATTTGTTTCCTGGGCTGCTGTGTGCGGTAGCAGCAATTCGCCGGATGGGGCACATGATTTTTCAGTATGTAAACGTGCGGATGCGGGATATTCCGTAGATAAAGGCACATGCGTGTATATATATGGATGGGATCAAAACGGCAATCCCATATATAAAAATGACTGTAGAATATCGGACAGATATCAGTGGTGTAATTATATTTGTAAATACTGCAATCAAGTTAATGATACGCAGGGGGCACATCCTCATTATGTAAAAACCGTTCACAGCGTGAATCATAATTAGGGGTAAAACAATATGAAGCGAACTATATTTTTACTGTTTTTGTTTATATTTCCGGCTGCCCTTTTCCAGGGCTGCGGCAACAAGGATGCTGGGAATCAGGAAAATATAGTGGGGGATCAGATATCTTATGGAGAAAATGTGGAGTCATCCGAAGAAGGAACTGCTTTCGGGGAGCATATGTTATTCGGGGAACTGCTGCCGGAAGAGGAATCCTGGCGGGATAACACACTGGACGACTACACGGCTGTCATGCATCTGCCCCTGATACCCCGGCAGGAAGAGGGTGAACAGGGAGGCGGCATGCAGTATGCCCTGGGGAGTACCTGCGGCGTTCTGCTGAAAAAGCATCTCGGTGCTTCGGTGAAAGAAGCCTGGGACGAACTGAAAATGGTTACGGGACAGGGAGAAGAAGACTCTGTCAGGCTGGCTTTTCGCCAAGACGACCACAATCAGGCATGGGGAATAGGCAGTATGGTCGGAAGCGACCATTTTATGATGTTGGGCCGGGAATATGTGGCTTCGGAGAATGAAAAAGAAGGGGGGGCAAAATACTACTTCTTTGAGATAGATGAGGCACAGCAGGTCGTGCGGACGACTCCCCTGGACTTCCTGCCCGGTGACGGGCGGGAGACGCCTGACCGGATCATGACAGATCAGTCCGGGAATATTCATTTTACTACCGGCTATCTGGGAGGTGCCCCGGTGTCTGACCAGGCGGAGAATTATTATGAACTTGTCAGCCCGGAGGGTGCGCTGGTGGCCAAATTTGATTACACAGGTGTCACCATGAGACTGGTGTCCCTGTATGACGGCAGGGTTGCCCTGTGGTCACAGCCTGCGGATGCCGAGGGCAGGAATATCTGCAGCCGCCTGGAGTGTATGGACCCGGCCACCGGGGAGATGGAACTGCTGGCGGAATTTGGGGAAAATGCGCCTAAAGCCCTTTGGGAGGCGGATAATTGTTATTACACGCTCTGGGATGAAAATACGTTGCTGTATGCGGATAACGCAGGGCTTCACTTTGCCGATTTATCCGGAAACATCACGGAGGATGTATATATATGGGGCAACCATGGCATTCTGTTTTCCGAGATGGTGGAGATCCAGATTCGGGAGGACGGAGGCATCAATCTTATCTATTTGGATTACAGCAAAAGCGGCAATTTTCTGTGCCTGGAACCTACCCAGGAGAAAAAGGAGATTCAGAGGATCGTCTTTGCCGTGCCGCCCGCCATGCGGAATGTATATTATCCTTCCGTTGCTGAGTTTAACAAAAGGTATCCTGCCTATCACATTGAACTTAAGACGGACTATGACAAGACGGCGCTTCTGACGGAACTGACAGCGGGGCGGGGGCCGGTGCTGGTCGATACCATGCTGACCGGGTTTGAGAGCCATAAAAGGCTTTGGATGCCGCTGGAGGGGTTATTTGCAGGAGAGAGTTGGGAGGATATACTGATACCCCGGGCCATGGAATTGGGTGAAATTGACGGGACCCTGTATGGGGTCGTCAGCTGCTTCGGCCTTAAGACAGTAGTGATTCCGAAGGAGGAACCCACAGACTGGGACTATAAAACTTTTTTGGACACTATAGAGGCGGATTCTTCCATAGAGGCAATTTGTAACGGTGACAACAGTGTCTGGTTTTTCATGGCAAGTTTTTTGATCCATGGCCTGGAGGATAATTATTTGCTGGATAACGGCAGCGGTACCACATACTTTGACAGCACTGAGTTCCGCAGGGCTTTGCGGCTGGGGAGGACTTACTGTGCGGAGACGGGATATGTTGAGGCGGGTACACCGATGCTGGAGGGAAAAGTATTTTGCAATATCATTAATGTCACAAGGCCGGAACTGATCGATTTGTACCGCCTCTGTTATGGAGAGAACGCCAATTATATCGGTTTCCCTTCCGGAGACGGGTCGGCGCACTATATCTATGGACAAGACCCGCTGGTGGTCAGATCCACCGCAACAGAAGAGGAGAAGAGGGTCGCGGGCACGTTTTTCCGGATGCTGCTATCTAAGGACGGGCAGATGGAAAGTACAAAAGATTCAAACTTCTGGCTGAGTGTGCGCAAGGATGTATTGGAAGAGCAGATCAATCAGGTAAATGAGAATTCCATGCCGGGTACTTACGGATTTGCATTTATAACCCTTGGGGATGATTACGACAGAGAATATGATGCCCGGTTCTTGTATGACATGCTGGAAAAGGCCCGGCCCCTGAAATATTTTCCCCGTGAACTTAACGTTATCCTGATGGAGGAACTGGAAGCATATGCCGCCGGAACCATCACGGAAGATCTTCTGATCCAGCGTCTGACCGGACGGGTGGAACTTTATCTGGCGGAACAAAATTGAATATCTATAAAACAATATAAGGGGTTGCCGCAGGGCAGCTTCTTTTTATTCTTACGACCGATTAGTTTTTCCTTCCTGTACGGTACATGCTGCCCGGTTATGTATAAATCAATCTTCCGTGAATTTTTTGTGAAAAGGTTTACAATTCCCGGAAAAAAAGGTATGATAATATGTCAGAGTAGCCTGCATAGCTATCAGCGGGCAATGAGAGGAGAAATCATATGAAATTCAGTGATATGCCCTATGAGCGAGTGGACTTTGAAAAAGTGGGGAAAGATATTTCCGGCCTGATCCGGGAGTTGGAGGAGGCAAAGAGCGGCGAGGAACAGTTTGCCGTACACCAGCGGTACTATGCGCTGACGGATCATGTGAATACCCTGATGACCATCGGCCATATCCGCCATGATATCAATACGGTGGATGAATTTTATGAAAAAGAGCGCAAATACTACGATGAGATGGGTCCCATATTCCAGAATCAGGTGCTGGAATATATGCAGAAGCTCTATGAATCCCCCTATAGGGATTACCTGGAGAGCAAGATAGGCCCCGTGGCCTTCAAGAACATGGAAGTGGCCATGAAAGCCTTTGACGAGAGGGTCATCACCCTGTCCCAGGAGGAAAACGCGCTGACCACCGAGTATGACCAGCTGATCGCCAGCGCCAAGATCCAGTTTGACGGCAAGGAACTGAACCTGTCCCTGCTGCGCCCCTATCTGGTAAGCCCGGACAGGGAGATCCGCAGGCAGGCATGGCAGAAAAAGACGGAGTTCTTTTTGGAAAATGCCCGGAAACTGGATGAGATCTACGATAAGCTGGTAAAGAACCGCACTGCGCAGGCCAAAGCCATGGGCTATGAGAACTATCTGGAACTGGGCTATTACCGTATGGGCCGCAACTGCTATGGGCAGAAAGAGGTAGAGAGTTTCCGCAGACAGATCAAGCAGTATTTTGTGTCCTTTGCGGAAAAGCTGCACGAGCGCCGCAGAAAGCGCCTGGGTCTTGAGAAATTGAGTTATATCGATCAGGCCGTTTATTTTAAGCAGGGCAATCCGGCTCCTACCGGCACGCCCGAGGAGATTATGGCAGCAGGCCAGAAGATGTATCGGGAATTGTCCCCGGAGACGGGAGCGTTTTTCGATTTTATGATGGAGAACCAGCTCTTTGATGTGCTGGGCCGCAAGAATAAGCGGGCGGGCGGCTATATGACCTATATGCCGGACTATCAATCCCCCTTTATCTTCGCCAATTTCAACGGTACCAGCGGAGATGTGGATGTGATTACCCACGAGTGCGGACATGCTTTCCAGGGCTATCTGTCCGGGCAGGATCCCATCCGTGAGCATGCGGATATCGGAATGGAGACGGCGGAGATCCACTCCATGTCCATGGAGTTTATCACGGAGAACTGGATGGATCTGTTCTTCGGTGACAGGAAACAGGATTATATTGATATGCATTTGGAGGATTCGGCCATCTTTATCCCCTATGGCTGCATGGTGGACGAGTTCCAGCATATCGTGTACGAGAACCCGGAGATGACCCCGGCCCAGCGTCATACGGCATGGCTTCAGCTGGAGGCGGAGTACAGGCCCCACATGGATTATGAGGACAATCCCTTCTTCGGTAAGGGTGCCATTTGGCAGCAGCAGCTGCATATTTACAATGCGCCGCTGTACTATATCGACTACTGCCTGGCACAGACCTGCGCATTGCAGTACAAAATCTGGAAGGACAGGAATTTTGAAGAGGCATGGGCCTCCTACCTGAAGCTCTGCAAGCTGTCCGCCAGCGATTTCTACACGAAAATGATCCCTGCCGTAGGGCTGGACAATCCCTTCGAGGAGGGCTGTATCCGGCACTTGGTGGAAAGCCTGGAGGCATCCTTATAAAATATTGAACCGGAATCAGAGAGGAAAATAGAAATGTCTAATAAGAACACGCAGCAGGAAGCTCCCCAACAGGAGTCCAGGGTCATGACCAAGTATGACCGCAAGATGCAGGCTTATCAGGAACAGGAGAGAAAAGCCAAAGCCCAGAAACAGCGGGGGAATATAATCGGCGTTGCCATAGTGGTGATTGTGGCGGCTTTTGTGCTTTCCTTTCCCATTCGGAATTATATGGCGGTGAACGGTACCTATATCACCGTGGGCGGCGAGAAGGTGACCAAAGTGGAATTTGACTATCATTACGCCATGGCCAGAACCAGCTTTCTGGCCCAGAGCAGTTACTACCTGTCCATGATGGGAATGGATGCCAGCAATATTGACAACCAGATGTATTCCACTGATCTGACATTCCGGGATTACTTTGAACAGCAGGCAGTGGACAACATACAAAGCACCAAGGCCATGAAGGCCGAGGCCCGGGCGGCGGGCTTTACCTATAACACGGACGAGGAGTATGCGCAGGCCATGGAGGAACTGCGGAGCAGTGCCGCTGAAAACAGTATGTCCCTAAACAAATTCCTCAAGAGCATGTTCGGCAGCTATGCCACGGAGTCCCGTCTGGAGGCAGTGATCCGGGAGGGAATCCTGACCACCGCCTACTATGAGCAGATGGAGGAGGCATCCCAGCCTTCCGATGCCGAGATTGACGGTTATTATGAGGAGAACAGGAACAACTATGATGTAGTGGATTACCATATGACCATTGTAGAGGCGGAGCTTCCCACGGAGGCACCGGGCGGGACTCCCACTCTGGACGCGGATGGCAATGAGGTGGCATACCAGCCAACGGAGGAAGAGATTGCCGCAGCCATGGAGGAGGCCAGGAAGACGGCGGGCACTGCGGAGCTTACAATTCTGGCAGGGGGAGATCCCTATGAAGCCCAGAGTTATAGCTATTCCAATTCCCTTTTTAGAGACTGGCTGTTTGAGGAGGCCAGGGTGAAGGGGGACACAACCGTGGTGGAGGATTCCACCAACCACCGCTACCTGGTGGTGGGCTTTGACCGGAGATACCGGGAGGAGACTCCTACCGTGGATGCCCGTGTCATTGCCACTATGTCCGCCGACGCACAGACCATTCTCACCGAATGGCAGAGCGGTTCGGCCACAGAGGAGAGCTTCATCGAGTTGTGCGGCCGATATGGCGAAAACAATGTGGAAGGCGGCCTGTATGAGGGCCTGCGCACTGACAGCATGAGCGAGGAGATAAACGCATGGCTGGGGGATACCGCCCGCAAGGCCGGAGATGCCGCCGCCTTTACGGAGGAAGACGGGTCCAACTATGTATTTTACTATGTAGGCGTCAATGATCCTGTCTGGAAGCTGAGTATCCACGATCTGCTGCTCAGCCAGGCCATGTTGGATTATCTGGACCGCATCAGCGAGCCTGTTACGGTGGAAGATCCCAAAGGGAATCTGAATTATCTGAAGGTAGAGGCTGCCGCGTCTGAGGCGGCTGACCTGCAGGAAAGCACAGAAGGCCAGGAGGATACCCCGGAAAGTTCGGCTGACGCGTCTGCCGATACCACGGAGGGCTAGGAAGCTTCCAACGGGGAAGACACAGGTTATACTAGCGACTGCTGAGATTTTCCAATTCCCCCACGGCACATGTCGCATAAGCAGACAACATGTGCCGTGGGAAAGGAAAATCTCGGCGGCCATGGGAATAAATGATAAGACAAGGCAAAGGCAGCTCCTGCGGGAAGGGATTCCCGGCAGAACAAACAGTCAGGATGACAATAGGATCAGCGGCAGCGGGTATCCCCTTCTGTCGCTGAAACCCATTTATACGGATGGCCGCTGAGATTTTCCAATTGATGTTTCATAATCGGACTACATGTGCCATGCAGAAAGAAAAATCTAATCGCTCGTGCGTATATACCGGCAAACGGTAAGATTTTCCCGTTCCTGCAGGGCATATGCCGTATAATCGGACAGCATGTGCCCTACAGAAAGAAAAATCCGGTCGTTTGTGAGTATATAAGGCAGGAAAGGGAAGAGGATGGATAAAAAAGTTTTGGTACTGGACATTGACGGGACACTGACTAATTCCAAAAAAGAGATCACGGACAATACCCGGCAGGCTATTTGGGACGCAGTGCTGAGAGGACACAAGGTCATGCTGGCCTCCGGCAGACCTACGCCGGGTATGCGTCGTTATGAGGAGGAGCTGGAGTTGGCCCGGTACGGCGGCTACCTGCTCTCTTTCAACGGTGCCCGGATCGTGGAATGCCGCACCGGTGAGGTGATATATCAGAGAAATCTCCCCGTAAGCCTGGTGCCGGGGCTGTACCGCTATGCCAAAGAGCGCCATATGGGACTGGTCACCTATCTGTGGGACACGGTGATTTCCGCCTTTGAACCCGACGAATATGTGCTGCTGGAGGCAAGGATCAACGGTTTGCCGATCCGGGTGGTGGAGGATTTCCCGAAATTTGTGGACTTTGACATACAGAAATGCCTGTTGACGGCACCGGGAGAGCAGGCGGCTGTCTACGAGCGGGAATTACAGGAAAAGTATGGGGCATCGTCCAGCATTTACCGCTCCGAACCTTTTTTTGTGGAGGTCATGCCCCAGGGTGTTGACAAAGCCAGTTCCATAGAACAGATGCTGCCTGTCATAGGGGGGGACAGGGAGCATGTCATCTGCTGTGGGGACGGCTTTAACGATATTTCCATGATCCGTTATGCGGGTATGGGTGTGGCTATGGCAAATGCCCAGCCTGCGGTGAAGGAGGCGGCGGACTATATCACCGCAGGCAACGACGAAGACGGGATTGTCCAGGTTATCCGGGAGTTTATGAGTTGATTATATCAGGGACAGGTTTGGAAGTTCCACTTCCAAATACGTATCAATGCAGTATCGCAGTCAAAGCCGGCGATATGCGGGAACAAGGTAAGCTTGAAGCAAAAAGAGAATGGGACAGACGGAGAATGGTATGGTAATAAATCTGCCGGAAAAGGTAAAATATATTATAGACAGGGTCACGGCGGCAGGCTATGAAGCCTATGCGGTGGGCGGCTGTGTCCGGGACAGCATTCTGGGCCGGGAGCCCAACGACTGGGATATCACCACCTCCGCCAGGCCGGAGCAGGTGAAAGCATTGTTTACCCGCACGGTGGACACCGGCATTGCCCACGGAACGGTGACAGTGATGCTGGACAGGGAGGGGTATGAGGTCACTACCTATCGCATTGACGGGGAGTATGAGGATCACAGGCATCCCAAAGA
>CAMWSA010000050.1 GCA_947176785.1 uncultured Lachnospiraceae bacterium | reverse complement strand
TTGCCTGCGATATTGCACCAATCAGTATTTGGATGTACAACATCCAAACTTACCTTATTCCTGTATATCGCCGGCCTTGCCCGCAATATAAATGCCTGATATATGTCAAATTTCCTATTGCTGTCCCTGTTACGCTACAGTTTAGCCCTTTTTAGCTAATCTGTCAACTTATTGTTGAAAATTTGCCATATTGCCCTCTAAAGGCTTTTATATAGCAATAATCTTGGGCATAATTACAACGTTTTTTAATGGCTTGGGCCGCCTGTCCCCCTACATCCAGAGGCTGAAAGCCACCAGCACCACAATACCCAGTACAATACGG
The DNA here is from genome assembly GCA_947176785.1 of uncultured Lachnospiraceae bacterium. Lineage (GTDB taxonomy): Bacteria > Bacillota > Clostridia > Lachnospirales > Lachnospiraceae > Acetatifactor. The sequence goes on along the minus strand of CAMWSA010000050.1, from coordinate 13,132 downwards.
TACCAGCCAAATACTTTGAAATCATGTTTTTTGATATAGCTTAACAGGAAGCGCAGTACAAAGACCGACACCGCAAAGGCCACCACACATCCGGCCAGCAGTGCCCCCAGTTCCATGGCGGTAAAGTGAAATCCAAATTTCACCAGCTTCAGCAGGCTGGCACCGAACATCACCGGCACTGCCAGGAAAAAGGTGTATTCCGCCGCCACGGTACGGGACACGCCGATCAGCAGGGCACCCACGATGGTGGCACCGGAGCGGGAGGTGCCCGGGAAAACCGCCGCAATCACCTGAAACACGCCGATCAGCAGCGCCGTCTGGTAAGTGATCTCCGCCAGTGTATTAATCCTGGGGCTTCTGCCCCTGTTCCAGTTCTCTATGATGATAAAGGCAATACCGAAAGCGATCAGGGCCAGTGCCACCACCTCATAACGGTAAAACAACGCATTCAGCACATCGTCAAACAGCACCCCTATGATTGCCGCAGGTACGCAGGACACCAGGATTTTGAACCACATGGTCATGATATCCATGCGCAGCCAGGGGATATTTCCGGGATTTTTCGCCCTGGCCCCCGCCGTGAAGGCAAAGGGCCATAGTTTGTTCCAGAACAGTACCACCACCGCCAGGATGGCTCCCAGCTGGATCACCACATCAAACATGTCAAAGAAGTTTTCGCTCATGCCGGTGAAGGGCATCAACTCCTCCAGCAGAATCAGATGCCCTGTGCTGCTGATGGGAAGCCACTCGGTAATGCCCTCCACAATCCCGTAGAGTATTGCTTTCAATATTTCCAACATCTCTTTGTTCCTTTCTAATATTTGTACTGACTAAGCGATTGCGAAACGTTCCCCGCAAGTGACGCGATTGGTCAATATATATAAAAACGGGCTTGGAAGTAAATTTGTTCCACAAATTTGCTTCATGCAGTGGCAAGTCGCCCTTATTTTGTATATATTGACCATCCACTGTTCCCGGGAAGGGAGTTTCGCAATCGTCTAATTTGATTAAGGTGTCAAAAGGATATCTGGTCAAAATGGCCTGTGCGATTATTACAAAAAATCGAACACTAAAGTACTCTATATGTGACTATTGGATACGGATTTTATGCATTATGACAGTGAGAATTTCAAAATTTAACCTTTTGACACCCTAATCTTAATTTGTACGGACGGTTAGGTTATCACTCCTGCACGTCGCATGATGTCCGACTATGCAGTATGTGATCAGACTTGAAAAATCCCGGTGCCCGTCAGTACAGATCCCGGGTAATCAGGAAAGGACCTTCGCAAGTGACATGGCCGGAAAAAGGGGGCGTATATGCGCCAGTAACCGATTACACCCATGAAATTGTCAAACCGCTCCATACTCTGCTTCCACAAATCTGCGAAGCGACGCCAGGGACCTCTGTACTTTCTCCGTGTCAATACAGTAGGCCATGCGGAAATAGCCCGGAACGCCGAAGGTGTCCGAGGGAACCAGCACCAGGTCGTACTTAAGCGCTTTCCGGCAGAATATTCCGGCATCCTCCTCCAGGGCCCTGGGGAATATATAAAAAGTGCCGCCCGGCTTCACCACGGTAAAGCCCAATTCCACCAGGGTGTCATAAATCAGCTTCATATTGGTCTCATAGACGGATAAATCCGCCGTCTGCTCCAGCACCCGGGCCACCGCCAATTGGATGATGGAGGGCGGACAGTTGTGGCCAATCCCCCGGGAAATCTGTCCGCACATATTTACCAGTGTCTCCGCCTCCGCGCAGGCCGGGTTCACCGCCACATAACCAATGCGCTCGCCGGGCAGAGACAGGGATTTGGAGAAGGAATAACACATAAGAGTGTTACTATAATATGCGGAAACACAGGGATTTATCACTCCCTCAAACACAATCTCACGGTATGGCTCATCGGAAATAATAAAGATATCATGTCCGTACTCCCGGGACTTGCGACGCAGCGTGTCCGCCAGCCTCTGTATGGTCTCCGGGGAATACACGACGCCGGAGGGATTGTTGGGGGTGTTGATCAGCACCGCCATGGTCTTATCGCAGAGCATCTCCTCAAAAGCCCGGAAATTAATCTGAAAGTCCTCCACCTGGGCGGGCACTACCTTCAACACTGCTCCCGTCAAATCAATATAGGGGTGATACTCCGGGAAAAAGGGGGCAAACGTCAGGATCTCATCCCCCGGCTCCGCCACACAGCGCACGGCATGGGCAATGGCCCCTGCGGCACCGCTGGTCATGAAAATATGCTTCCCTTCATAAGGGATTCCGAAGCGCTTTGCCAGGGACGCAGCCACCGCCTCCCGAACGGCGGTGATGCCCAGGCTGGGGCTGTAGCCGTGAAGCTCCATGGGATCCCTCGTCTCCAGCAGCCGTATCATCTGTTCCGTGAACGCCCCGGGCGTGGGCACGGAAGGGTTGCCAAGGCTGTAGTCAAACACATTCTCATAGCCAATCTCAGCCCCCCTGGCTGTGGCAAACTCCGACAGTTGCCGGATCACGGATTTTCCTGATAGCATGTCTTTGTATTTCTGCACAATCATATTTTTGTCCTCTTATAATAAATATAGTCAACAGCATGGGAAATATCAATGTCGTTTACTATTGTTCCGCATCTTTACGGCCTCACGCTTCCTCGTCCTCCGCCCAGGCCACAGCGCACCGGACCGCCCGTTTCCAGCCCTTTTTCAGCTGTCCGCGCCGCTGCTCCTCCATCCGGGGGACAAATTCCCTGCCCAGCTGCCAGTTTGCCCTGATCTCGTCCAGATCCTTCCAATAGCCTGTGGCCAGCCCCGCCAGATAGGCGGCACCCAGGGCTGTGGTTTCTATGCAGCGGGGCCGCTGTACCCGGCAATCAATGATATCCGCCTGAAACTGCATCAGGAAATCATTGGCGCTGGCACCGCCGTCCACTTTCAGGCCCTGTAGCGGCCTGCCCAGGTCCTGCTCCATGGCCGCCAGCACGTCCATGGTCTGATAAGCGATGGATTCCAGGGTAGCCCGGATGAAATGCTCCTGGCTGCAGCCTCTGGTGATGCCTACCACCGTCCCTCTGGCAAACTGGTTCCAGTAGGGCGCCCCCATGCCCGCAAAGGCTGGAACCACATAGACTCCCGTGGTATCCGCCACTTTGGAGGCGCTCTCCTGCGTGGCGGAAGCACTCCGCACCAGCCTCATGCCGTCCCGCAGCCACTGCACGGCGGCACCGGCCACGAACACGCTGCCCTCCAGGGCATATTCCACCTGGCCGCTGCATCCCGCCGCAACGGTAGTGAGCAGCCCCGCCTTGGAGGCGACAGCCTCCCGCCCGGTATGCATCAACAAAAAACAGCCCGTACCATATGTGTTTTTCACCTCTCCCGGCGCAAAGCAGCCCTGGCCGAACAGCGCCGCCTGCTGGTCTCCCGCCGCTCCGGCAATGGGAATCTCACCGCCCAGCAGGGAACCGGCGGTGTACCCGAAAATGTGGCCGGAGGGATACACCCGGGGCAGCATACAGGCCGGTATGCCCAGCTTTTCCAATATCTGCACATCCCAACAGAGCCTGTGGATATCGAAAAGCATGGTCCGGGAGGCATTGGTGTAGTCCGTGGCATGTACCCGGCCCTTGGTAAGGTTCCAGATCAGCCAGGTATCCACCGTGCCAAACAGGATTTCGCCCCGCTGTGCCCTCTCCCGCGCGCCCGGCACATGCTCCAATATCCAGGCGATTTTGGTGGCGCTGAAATAGGCGTCCGGCACCAGTCCCGTCCGCTCCCGGATCAGGCCCTCATACCCTTCCGCCTTCAGCTGCTCGATCATATTAGAGGTTCTACGGCACTGCCAGACAATGGCGTTATACACCGGTTCCCCGGTGGCCCTGTCCCAGCAGATCGTGGTCTCCCTCTGATTAGTGATACCGATACCTGCAATCTCCTCCGCATCGGCCCCCACCATAGCCATGGCCTCCGTAGCCACCGCCAGCTGGGAGGACCATATCTCCCGCGGGTTATGCTCCACCCAGCCCGGCCGGGGATAAATCTGTGTGAATTCTTTCTGCGCCATGGAACAGATGTTGCCCGCTTTGTCAAACAGGATGCAGCGGGAACTGGTGGTTCCCTGGTCCAATGACAGGATATATTTTTTCATATTTACCTCTGCCTGCATAACGCGGGCTGTGCCCGTGTTATTGCGTCAATCAGTAATGGATGTGCAACATCCAGATTTTCCTCTACCCGCATATCGCGGGCCTCGCCTGCGATATTGCTCCAATCAGTATTTGGAAGTTTTACTTCCGAACTTTCCTCTTCCCGCATATCGCGGGCCTCGCCTACGATATTGCTCCGATCAGTATTTGGAAGTTTTACTTCCAAACTTTCCTCTACCCGCATATCGCGGCCTCGCCTGCGATATTGCTCCGATCAGTATTTGGAAGTTTTACTTCCAAGCTTTCCTCTTCTCTGCATGTCATAAGATTACAGCTTTATATACGCACCGCCGGGTACTTCCACCACCCGCCTGTCTTCCACCACCAGCCAGGCACTGTGCGCCGACGGATTATAAACCGCCGTTGAATCCGCAGAAAATCTCAGGCTATGCAGCACCTGCATGTAATCAATGATCTCAATATTGGTGGCATACCAGATATCCTCTCTGCCGCCCACAATCTGGCAGAACTTCTCTATCCGGTCCCAGTTTCGGTCCGCGTCAAACTCATAACTGTGTCCCCACACGTACATAAGCTTGAGATACTGTTTTTTGGGGAAATCCGCAAACCACTGTGCCATTTCAAACAGCCTGGGATTGTTATGGTGACAGGTGGGATGCCATTCCATGGGGTCCCGGGGCAATTCAAACTCCTCCGTGTCATTCGCCACCCGGGCATAAGCGATGCCCAGCTTTTGGAACAGCCCCTTAATATCTTCATTATAAGAACCATTGGGATAGGCATGTCCCCGCACCAGGCCGCCGGTGATCCGTTCCAGCCCCTCCCGGTCCTCCAGGATCTCTCTGGCCACCTGCACCAGCGGACACCTGGCTATGGTGGGATGGGTCATGGTATGGGTGGCAACCTCATGTCCCTGGTACAGCTGTGGAATCTGCTCCGGCTTCAGCCGGATATCCATATCCATCATGCCAAAATTCAGATTGAAGGTTCCCTTGATCCCATACCGGTTAAAAATCTCCAGCAGTTTTTCGTCCGCCAGCTTGCCGTCGTCATAACTCATGGTCAGCGCCTTGGCTCTGCCGCCGGGAAATGCCTGATATACTTTCATGTTCATTTACCTCTCTTTTCTGCTGATTATATTTTCACACCCGAAATGCTTGTGGGGTCTGCGCCAAACCAGGTCTGGACATCTCCTGCCTCATCCGGATTCTCTATCCAGGCAATACCAAAGACATATCTCCGGGTTTTTGTAAAAGGAAGTATCTCATATTGCACACCGTCATCCAAATATCCATTGTCATAATCATATTCCGAGATGCGCTTTGCTCCGATATATCCCGTGTTTCCCTCCATACCTATGGATACCTTGACAGATTCATTGTAAAATCCTTTGCACTCCAGCCGCTCCCCGGATTCAATGGAATCCTCCGCGCCGGGTGTATGTCCTTTGATCCGGCAGGAAATTTGGTGTTCTCTCCCATCCGGCCTGAAATCCACGGCTATGCTGTACCGGCCCCTTAAGTCGGGACAGTTTCTGTCCAGAGAAACCGCCTGCTCCTTATATACAGTCCGGCTCCCATCTATGTATATTTCAATATCTCCAAGAGGCGTACACAGCATATGATCCTCCCTCTGCCTCTTTTACACTTCCCTCTCTAAAAGCACATACTCGTAATTGGTCCGGGCCCCCGCATTATCTTTAGCGGCGCTGCCGGTACGGGCCAGCGCGCCCATGGACGGAACCTGCTGAAGCTTCAATTCATGGCGAATCGCTTCGGCAAATACTTTCACCAACTCCTGGTGCTTGGGATCTACGCCCATGTGCAGCATGACATAGCTTTCGGGTTTCTTTTTCCGGGGGTGGATGGCAGGCAGCTGCCAGAGACGGACTCTGTTGCACACGGCATTGCCGAAGTTTGGCACCGAGATAAAACAGCCCACTGCCTCCCCTTGATAATATGCCATCTTAACCATACTGTAGTTAATTATGTATTTTAAGTATTTGAACAATACCCGGAACTCCGCCTCGGTAATCTTTTTATACGCAGGGTAACTGCTGTACAACTCGCCCAATACGACATATGCCTCCCGCATGGTCTTGCGGAAATCCCTGTCCCGGGGACTTACAATCTCATAGCCCTCGCTTTGCTTCCGCGCCAGCCTGTCCATATATTTTTCACTGCTTTCGTTATTATTCACCACTCTATAGTGCTTGGAGGCATACCTCTCGCATACCTGGAAACCGTTCTCCTCCCATAGCCTCAAATAATACTCCTTATTGTAGGGCTCCCCCGTATGGGGGCCCCGGAATTGATTGGTCTTCATCCTGTACTTGATCCAGAATGAGCAGTCCACAGGGCCGACTATGCCCTTTAAGCCCATATCCCGCACCAGACCGAACGCCGTATGGAACAATAGCCCTGCGGCGGCACTGTTATCCTTGCTTTCAAAAAATCCCAGGAAAGCAAATTCATCCTCCGGATAAACCGTAACAATCCCCCGGCTCACCACCTTCCCGTCTTCATACACCAAAATGGGGGTAATTGTAAAATAGTGGCTCAGGATATGTCTGCCTCTCAGGATTGCCCTCTCTTCCTTCTCATTTTGCATCAATTCCTCTTTGACATAAATCCGTTTGGGCAAAGCCAGAAAATCATTGATATGCTCTTCACTTCGAGGTCCAAAAATCACTGCCTGCAAACCCATTTTATATATCCTCCTTCTGCCCTGAAGCAAATGGTTCTATCCTTCCTATACGTAATCTCATTCATATTCTTTATCTTTTATGGTCACATTTTAGCATAAAGTATAAAAAAATACAATGGTTTTTTACCTGTTGGACATACCGGCAACGGGACGGCCGCCGCTTTCCCCGGCTCCTACCAAATCAATGTCTTTCCAAAGCGTCGCGGTCTCGTAATTAAGTTGGCCTTAAACGATTCTTTCAGGAGTCCCTCCACAAGACGTGTTTTATCCACATAGTAATCGCCGTTTTGTCTTATTTCAGTAAAAATATCATTTCCAAGCGGAAATCGCGCCACCACTTCAAGCACACCCCTTCCCAGGCAACGCTTTCTTTGTATGCCCGCTTTAAGATTACCATAACGGCCAAAACATATCAAGCTATTGCACAAAACAGCAATCCATATGCAAGAAAAGCAGATCGAGCAGATACGCCCCTTACGGGACAAGACTAAACAAACAAAAAAAATTATTTGTTGTGAATCCCTTTTGCATTGTGTATAATACATTTAAAAAGACCGCCCTGTGTTTTATATGGGGCTTTTTGTAAGACACATTTGTCCTGACGAATCGTTAGTGCGTATATTACAACGTATCAACTCCAGCGGAGGAAAATATCATGCGAAAAATGTATACCTGTTGTGCGTCCTTGCTGTCTGTGTCCATCCTTTTATTGAGCGGGTGCGCGGATACAGCCGTCAGAGAGGATATCGAAAGCCGCCCTGCGCAGGAGGCGGAGAACACGTTGCCTCCCGAGGACGGGGATGGAACTGCGCCCATAGTCTTTGAAGCCCATGACACGGAGGGGAATGCGGTTTCCTCCGAAATCTTTTCGGAGACAAAGCTTACCATGGTCAACGTGTGGGCTACCTATTGCAATCCCTGCCTGAGAGAGATGCCGGGCCTGGGAGAACTGGCCGGCGAATATGCCTCGGATGAATTCCGAATTGTGGGAGTTGTCAGCGATGTGGTGGAGGGATCAGACCAGAAGACCCTGGATTATGTGACGGACCTGGTGGAACAGACCAGCGCTGATTATACGCATCTGCTTTTGAACGAGTCCCTGTACCGTGCGCTGCTCACAGATGTCTCCGCCGTTCCCACCACCTTCTTTATAGATGAAGACGGCGTGATTCTGGACACGGTAGTGGGTTCAATGGATAAATCGATGTGGGAGGAAAAGATCAATGGGCTTCTGGAAAAATAGCAAGCCGCCCGCCTGGCTGTGGGGGGTGCTTACGGGAATTCTCTTCCTGGGCATCGGCATCCTCCAGGGGCAGTTTGCTGTTATATGGAAAAAAGCAGTGATGATCTGTATGGAATGTATCGGCATTGGGTGAAGCACACGGGCGCCGCCTGTGTTATGCGGATAGAGGTAATATATGAAAAAGCTCCGGCTGGCTGTACAGCTTATTTTCACAATACTCACAAACGGATACGCCTATGGCTATCTGAACGGAAAAATATACCGGGGAAGGTTAAAATACGCCTGTGTCCCGGGGTTGAACTGCTATTCCTGTCCCGGCGCAGTTGCCTCCTGTCCCATCGGGGCGCTTCAGGCCCTGCTGAACCGGCAGGGCTTCAGCATTCCTTTCGGGATGCTGGGATTTTTCTTTCTGGTCGGCAGCCTTTTGGGGCGCTTTGTCTGCGGATGGCTGTGCCCCTTTGGGCTGGTGCAGGATCTTCTGCACAAAATCCCCGTTTTCCGCAAGAGAAAGCGGCTGCCTCTGCACCATATCCTAAAATTCGGGAAATATGTGGCTCTGCTTCTTTTTGTATGCGTCGGATCTGTTTTTTTGTTCGGAGGATTTGCAAAGGTACCGGCATTTTGCAAATACATCTGCCCCTCCGGCACATTGTTTGGCGCCATCCCTCTGCTGGTCGCCAACGAGTCCCTGCGCAGCCAGGCCGGGGGACTGTTCCTGTGGAAGCTGGGGATATTGCTCCTTCTCCTGCTTCTCTCCGTAAAAGTTTACCGCCCCTTCTGCCAGTATCTGTGCCCTTTAGGAGCAATCTATGGGTGGTTCAACCGCTTCAGCCTGGTGCAGGTTCATTGGGAAAAGCAGCAGTGTATCTCCTGCGGTGCCTGTGAGAGAGCATGTCCGGTGTCCCTGTCCGTCCACGAAATATCCCGTTCTCCGGAATGCATACGCTGTGGGAAATGCATGGAAGCCTGCCCTGCTGACTGTCTGTACTTTTTTCGGAGAAGCTGCAAGGGCGACAGCCTGAAAAGAGAGGGCTGACCCCGTTACAGACCCATCACGGCATCAATGGGCAGTGCCATCACCAGGCCCCTGGCCTCGCTGCGCATACCGCATTTCCCGCTGATTCCGCTCATGATCTCCATCTTTTTCTCCGCCTCGGCCAGGATGAGTACGAGTTCTTTCTCCTCCTGCATACTCAGCCCCCAGGAAGCCGCCACCTCCTCATTCCCGATCCAGCGGCTGTGTATCACTGTTCCTCCGCCGGCCCCGGCGGCTTTGGCCGCATCCATGACCTCCCCGCTGAACCCTATATTTACGGTGGCGACAATGAGTACATATTTTGTGTCGGACATAATATTTCCACCCTTTCTTATACTATGGAGCGTACTTTCTTCATCACTCTTTACCAGCATGCGCAGGAGCAGCTTATTCAGGCTGCTTAAGGATATGGTAAATGCGATACCGCTGTTTACCGCCCCCAGGCGTAGTTCGGCCCGCAGCCTGCTTAACATGACGTCTCCCAGCTGCCTGGGAACTGCGCTTATCAGAATGCATTTGTCAATGCTGCCAAGCCCCAGCATATCCATGATCTCGCTGGAAGCCGTACCTTCGGCGTTCAGCCTGTACTGTACGGGCAGGGTACTCCTGCGGAAGATCCTTGTCGCCCTGTCTGCCAGCTTGGGATTAGTAATCAGCACAAGCAGCTGAAATGACAGATTTTTTTCCTGATTATCCATTCAATCCTCCATTCGCCCATCTTGAAGGGCGCTTATACGCACGAGCGCTGAAATTTTCCTAAAAGCTAACCTCTCGTGAGTTTAATTCTGCCCATGCATTTCCTCCAGATCTATGATCTCATCGCAATCATCCAAAAACGCCGCGTTCTGCAATGCCTTTTTCTGCATGGCGCTGGTTTTGACCTGATACACAATACCCATGATCTGTATGGCAATAAGGGGTGTGAGCGCCACCAATGCTACCACGCCGAAAGCATCCGTCATCAGGTTTCCCCCAAGAGCCTGGCAGGTGCCGATACTCAGCGGCAGCAGAAAGGTGGAGGTCATGGGGCCGCTGGCCACGCCGCCGGAGTCAAAGGCAATACCCACAAATATTTTCGGGACAAAACGGGACAACACCAGGGCGATCAGATAGCCGGGGATGATAATCCACCCTATGGGAAGTCCTGTGAGAACCCGCATCATGGCAAGGCCCACACTGATTGCCACGCCCATGGACATACAGCGGTTCATTGCTTTCACCGAAACCGCGCCGTCGGTCACGTTTTCCACCTGATGATTGAGTACCTGGATTGCAGGCTCCGCTTTCACTATGTAATAACCGATCAGCATGCCGATGGGAACAAGAATCCAGTTGAAGGCCAACGCCGCCAATTCCTCTCCCAAAAAGGATCCCACCGGAGCAAATCCCACATTCACCCCACAGAGAAACAGCACCAGGCCCATGTAAGTATAAACCAGGCCCACGGCGATACGTTTTAACTGTCTCCTGTGATAGCGGCGGGTGAGCAGCTGGAATATGACAAACACTGCGCCAATGGGCAGGAGCGAAATAAGGACCTCACGGGCATAGGTGGGAATACTGCCGCCAAACACCCTGACCACATCCCTTGTGGTCATCACCGCCGCCACATCTCCCAGCGAATACAGGGCCTCCGTGGGCTTATAGAAGCATCCCAGAACCAGGACCGCCAGGATGGGGCCGATACTGGACAATGCCACCAGACCGAAGCTGTCACTGGCCGAATTTTTGTCTGTACGCCGGGAGGCAAGGCCGATGCCCATAGCCATGATAAAGGGCACCGTCATGGGCCCTGTGGTAACACCGCCGGAGTCAAAGGCCACTGCCATGAACTCCTTGGGTACCAGGAAAGAAGCGCCAATCAGCAGCCCGTACAGGATAATCAACATCTTGGACAGGTCGATCTGGAACTTGATTCGCACAATAGCCAGCGCCAGAAATAACCCAACGCCCACGGCTACGGTCAGGATCAGCACCTGGTTGGGCACAGAGGGCACCTGCTCCGCCAACACCTGCAGGTCAGGTTCGGATATGGTGATAATCGCCCCCATGACAAAGCCTATGAGAAGGACAAGCAATATCTTGCGCGTCCTGGATATTTGGACGCCTATACCCTCCCCGATGGGTGTCATGAACATCTCCGCCCCAAGCTGGAAAAAGCCCATTCCCAGAATCAGCATGACTGCGCCGACTACAAACATAACCAGGCTCCCCAGCTCCATAGGGACCAGAAAAATGCTGATCAGCAGCACGATTCCGGTGATCGGAAGAACTGCCGAAAGAGATTCCATGGTTTTCTCTCTTAATTTAGGGTTCAAAATCTCTCTCCTTCCTATTGCAATATATGATAGGTAATTGCGAAACTCTTACCGCAAGTGACGGAATCGGTCAATATATACAAAAACGGGCTCCGATGCGGTGGCAAGTCGCCCTTATTTTGTATATATTGCCCAATCCCTGTATCCTGAACGGGAGTTTCGCAATCGCCTAGCAATATATGATTGGCCGCCCTTATTTTGTATATATTACCCATCCAATGTTCCTGGAAAGGGAGTTTCTCTATCGCCTTGCAATATATGATAATCAGGCCGGGTAAAATGGCAAGCTTTATTGACCATGAGCGTAACTTGTGAATTGCAGAGCATTCTATTTATGGAAAGCAACACCTGGATGCTTCACCGGAAGCCTTGCCAAAGCCTGCGCATATGGTTTATGCAGCAGTTGAAGGCAGGAATTTCCATGTCGCTTACCATATTATAGCATGGATCGGGATTGACCGAAAACCTCTTTTTACAAATTTATATAAATTATATCTGTGTGATCTGGGTAAACCTGATATATTTCCATTGTTTTTTCGGCTACATATTCCAACAGCAGGACATTCCCCTGGCCGATTTTGACAAGGCTGTCATTAAATCCGAGCTTTCCTTTGGTCAACGCCACTATCGCCGCTTTTAATACGGCTCCATGGGCCACTACCAGTATGCCCTTCCCCCTGTCCGCCTGGATATGCCTGTTGATTCCCGTCAAGGCTCTGCAGCAGAGCGCCTCCACACTCTCCATTCCCCATTCCTCATCACTCCGCTCATGGCGCTTTTGATAAGTCACCCCCTCCGCCGTGCCAAAGCTGCGCTCGGTCAAAAGCGGCTCTATTACGATATCGTCCCTGCAATACCCTACCCCGGACGCGATGATCTCCGCACTTTCCACAGCCCTGCGAAGCGGACTTGCCAGGATTTTGTCAAAGGAAATGCCTCGATCCCGCAGACCGGCACCTGCCTCCTGCATCTGCCGGATTCCTGTGGCATTCATGGCAATGTCCATCCGGCCCTGCAGGCGTCCCTCCCGGTTCCAGTCAGTCTCCCCATGACGCATCAAATATATTCTCATGATTTTACCTCACTGTTTTTCATTCTGTGTCTGTTTCGCTACAGGCAGTCATCTGTATCAGCATTATACTATAAATATGAGGCATGTGCCATATAAAAGATACGGTGGGAAAAGGATCCGGCCCGCTGCTTGTCTACTTGTAGTACAACTTCCCCCTCACTTCTTGGTGCTACCTGTCAAGTTTTGATGCACTTCCCTGGTATGGTACAATAGCTTTGCTGTTGACTCTTTCCAGCAGGAAAGAGGTGAGCGTTTTGGACCTCTTATATAGTTTTTATCTCTATCATAGCAAATGTAATATCTCATTACATTTGTAAGTGGCTGGATGGAGATGAATAAGCAACAGTCAACAGCAGGAAAACCCCGGGAATGCAACTCCCGGGGTTTTCCTGCTGTTGACGTTCGGACCTCTTATCACAACATCTTATCTTTACCTGTTTACAATAACATCCTTATAAGTTCCCATCAAGCATATTTGTGCTGCAAGCTCCCGCTTTCTGTACAAAAAAAAGCCCCGCAACCCGCTCTAAATGCGAATCCCAGGACTTCACTGCACCGCCAGGGGCTCGAACCCTGGACACCCTGATTAAGAGTCAGGTGCTCTAC
>CAMWSA010000049.1 GCA_947176785.1 uncultured Lachnospiraceae bacterium | reverse complement strand
CATCCAGGATCTCCGGGATCACCCGCTCCCCTTCCTCCGTGTAGTGAATCAGGGGACCGCTGGTCACCTCCTGTATCGGCAAATCCTGCGCCCTCTCCCGAAAAGCTGCCAGGCGGGCAAACTCTCTCTCTGTCCTGGATGCCTGGTAAGTATATATGCCAAAATACCCCAGACATACCACGGCCACCACGCTGCACAGCAGGGCCAGCCTTTTCCGGATTTTCTCCCGGCGTATGAGTTCCTCCTGCACATACTTTTCGATCTGGTCGTCCTGTCCCGTATTTCCCGGCGAAGACCGGGCCTTCGCATTTTTGCCGGGAGACTGCCCGGAAGACTTCTTTGCAGCCTGCTTACCCCGCCGCCTGCCCGCAGTGGATGATGCCTTGGCCAGCTGCTGCAGGGCCTCCTCCGCTTCCTCCGTAAAATCCTGTCCTAACAGGGTAAGGAAAGGATATTTTTTCTGTTGTAATGCCTTGACCAGCTGGGACAGCTGACTGCGGTTCTGAAAGTCTATCTGCTCCCGCAGCTGGTCTATCACCTTTTTGTCTCGGAGAGCCCTGCGGTAATCCGCCTCTGTGCGGAACTGCCTCCCCTCCACAATATAAACCTTCTGTGCCATAATCTGCCTGCTCTGCTCCTGTCCTTGTCAGAAACATATGTATCCACATTCATTTCATATCACTTCTATTTTACTATATGTTCAGATTTATGCAAGTGTTTTTCGCAATATCTTGTAAAGAAATGTAGGCAGCCTTCCATATATAGGAAAATCACGAGGTATACACCTCGTGACTTTTCACGCATTTTGTTTACTCTGTAGCCTTCTCCACGCGGCTGATGGCTGACTTTTCCATAGGGATGCGACAATTCTTGTTGCTGCCAAACTCCACGATCACCGTGTCGTCCGCAATATCAATCACCACGCCATAGAAACCTGCTGTAGTCAATACGCTGTCACCGATTTCCAGCGCCGACAGCATTGCCTGCACTTTTTTCTGCTCTTTTTTCTGCGGTCTGAATAAGAAAAACCAGATAGCCAGGAAAAACAGGCCGTAAACGACAACCATAGCCAGCATACTTCCCGCGCCGCCGCCTGCCTGCGCCGCTGCATCCTCGCCAGTTAATAAAATGCCCATATCTATCTTCCTCCTGATTTAGAGTTATGCGCTCATTCTATTACTATACACAATATTCCGTTCCAGGACAAGTGCTTTCTTTGAAAATTAAGAAAAAGTTTATTATACCGAAGCGCAACGCTTACTGTGCAAAACAGCAAAACGGTTCTATACTGACGAGCGCTAAGATTTTCCAATTCCTGCCCGGCACATGCCGCGTAATCGGGCAACATGCGCCGGGCAGGAAGGAAAATCTAACCGCTCGTGAGCATAATATGATCACGCCTCCGGTGTGGCCATCCTCTCCAACTTCTCCTTCTTGTAGGCAGCAAACCGGCCCTGATCCAGTGCTTCCCTGATTTCTGTCATCATCGTATTGTAAAAATACAGATTGTGCAGCACACAGAGACGCATGCCCAGCATCTCCTTTGCCTTCAGCAGATGCCGGATATATGCCCGGGAATACCGCTTGCAGGCAGGACAGCCACAGCCCTCCTCTACCGGCCGCCCGTCCAGTTCATATTTGGCGTTAAACAGGTTGATCTTGCCATGACTCGTATACAGGTGTCCATGCCTGCCGTTCCTGCTGGGGTACACACAGTCGAAAAAGTCAACGCCCCGCTCCACGCCCTCCAGTATGTTGGCCGGAGTCCCCACCCCCATCAGATAGGTGGGCTTGTCCACCGGCAAATAAGGCACCACTTCGTCCAGAATATGGTACATCTCCTGGTGGGTTTCCCCCACGGCCAGCCCTCCCACGGCATAGCCGTCCAGTTCCAGTTCCCGGATGCGCTTGGCATGTTCAATGCGGATGTCTTCATAGACGGCCCCCTGGTTGATGCCGAAGAGCAGCTGCTCCTTATTGATGGTATCTTCCAGCCCGTTCAGCCGCCGCAGTTCCCGCCTGCAGCGCTCCAGCCACCGGGTGGTACGCTCCACGGATGCCTGGACATAAGATCTCTGTGCCTTGCTGGGAGCGCACTCGTCAAAAGCCATGGCAATGGTGGAGGCCAGGTTGGACTGAATCCGCATGCTCTCCTCCGGTCCCATGAAAATCCTGCGCCCGTCAATATGAGAGTTAAAATACACCCCCTCCTCTTTGATCTTGCGCAGTCCCGCCAAAGAAAATACCTGAAAGCCGCCGGAATCCGTGAGAATGGGCTTGTTCCAGGACATGAAACGGTGCAGCCCTCCCATCTTCTTCACCACGGTATCCCCCGGGCGCACATGGAGATGATAGGTGTTGGACAACTCCACCTGGGTACCGATGCCCTCCAAATCCTCCGTGGACACAGCCCCCTTGATGGCCGCCACAGTGCCCACATTCATAAAAACAGGAGTCTCTACCACTCCGTGTACAGTGGACAGACGCCCCCTTTTGGCCCTGCCCTCCATTTTTAATATTTGATACATTTATCCCAAATCCTCCCTGAACATTTCCCTGGCAAACTCCTGCTCCATAATAATTGTGACGAGTACCACACAGCGAAAGTACCAGCGCCCATATTTCTCAATATTTTCTTCGCTTATCCGTGTTTATTATGAGCGGTTCTGTTTTCCTTCCTACACGTCACATGCTGCCATAAGCCTCCGACATATGCCGTTTACTAAAAATATACCGCACGGGGCATGCGGGAGTCGGAAATGCTTGGCACTCGTGAATAAATCTTATCACAGCTTAAGAAAAAACGCATCATTTTTTTGCGAAAAGTTGCTATTTTTCAGAAAGTTCGCTATAATCAATAGAAAATGTTGTGGACACGTTAAAGCAGATACCTCCCCATACTTCCGGAATCAATTCCGACACGCTTCAAGCCAGATGGATTCCTTCAAAATGATAAGGCAATTACAAGACTCCTCCTCAAGATCATGGAAGCGGTAATTCCGCCGCCTGAAGAGAACGTTTCGCAATTGCCCGCTTCAAAACGGTAATGGCCCTTCAGAATCTTTTGGCGGAAAATGGCGGCTTTTGATTCGTATGATCCGTAAAAAGCGGGGAATCCATAAGACTGGAATATTATACTGACGAGCGCTGAGATTTTCCAATTCCTGCCCGGCACATGCCGCATAATCGGGCGTCATGCGCCGGGCAGGAAGGAAAATCTAACCGCGCGTGAGTATAGAAGCCCCATGAAATGGGGCTTAGAGATTCCGAGAGGCTATGGTACTGAAAGGGAGGATAAAAGCGCAGATAAGGAGAAAACATTATGGCTGGATCAACTTTTGGCAATTTATTTCGGATCACCACCTGGGGGGAGTCCCATGGGCCGGCCCTGGGAGTGGTCATAGACGGCTGTCCTGCGGGACTGGCTTTAGAGGAGGCGGATATCCAGCGCTATCTGGACCGGCGCAGACCCGGTCAGAGCAAAATCACCACCTCCCGCAGTGAGGCCGACCAGGTGGAAATCCTCTCCGGCGTCTTCGAGGGCCGCTCCACGGGCACACCCGTCTCCCTGCTGGTGCGCAACACCGCCCAGATTTCCAGAGACTACAGTGAGATTGCCTCCTGTTACCGCCCGGGGCATGCGGACTATACCTTTGACCGAAAATACGGTTTCCGGGATTACCGGGGAGGCGGGCGTTCCTCCGGCAGGGAGACCATCGGCAGGGTGGCGGCGGGAGCCATCGCCTGCAAAATCCTGAAACGGCTGGGCATAGAGGTCTGCGCCTACACCCGCTCCATCGGCCCCATCGCCATGGACCCGGCCCGCTTTGAAGCCGACGCCGTCCTTAAAACCCGCACCGCCATGCCGGATCGGGAAGCGGATGCCCAGGCGGTGGCTTACCTGGAGGAGGCCATAAAGCGCCTGGATTCCGTTGGCGGTGTCATGGAATGCCGCGTGTCCGGGGTTCCCGCCGGAATCGGTGACCCTGTCTTCTGCAAGCTGGACGCCCTGCTGGCCCAGGCCGCCATGTCCATCGGCGCGGTGAAGGCCGTGGAAATCGGCGACGGAACCTCCGTATCCGCCCGCTACGGCAGCGAAAATAACGATCCCTTCCGAATGGAACAGGACAGGGTAGTAAAAGCCACCAACCATGCCGGCGGTATCCTGGGCGGTATCAGCGACGGCAGTGACATCCTGGTTCGCGCCCATGTAAAACCCACCCCCTCCATCTATGCCCCTCAGCAGACCGTGGACAATTCCGGTCATGAGATCGACATCCAGATCAAGGGCCGCCACGACCCCATCATCGTCCCCAGGGCCGTAGTCGTACTGGAATGTATGACTGCCATCACCCTTCTGGACGCCATGATGACCAACCTGTGCTGCCGCATGGACAGCCTGGAAACCTTCTACCGGGCCTCCGGCTTCTCCGAAGTATAACCACCGCACCACAGAAGGCCGAGCCTCTTCTATACTAACGAGCGGTTAGATTTTCCTCCCCCCACGTCACATGCTGTCCGATTATGCAGCAGGGGGCGTGCAGGGATTGGAAAAGCTTGGCGCTCGTCAGCACAATCCTCAGAAGAAGACCGGCCTTATACTTTCCTCATAACACAGCTGCGCCTGGGTCCGGGCAGGGTATACTCACGACCGAATAGATTTTCCTTCCTGCACCATCACGTCAGCTTATGGAAAATAATGGAGTTCGGTGCCGCCAGCTTCATCGGCGCTCCATTCATGGTCATAGTCCCGTTTTTCACATCCATCTTGAAAAAAGTCAGCGTTCCCGACTCATGGTTCAGCGACACAATGAACTTGTTGTTGGGAAAAATATCCGCATCCTTGGGAAATTCGCCGCTGATGGGCAGACAGAAATTCTTGGTCAGCAGGCCATCCTCCTTATTCACATTGTACAGGATCACTGAATTGTCCCCCGCGTTGGAACTGAGCAGGTAGTTGTAATCCACAGAAAAACTCAGCGCACTGGCGGCGCTTCCCTGAGTGGCATCCTCATTTACCGTGGGTATGCTCTGAATCTTGCTGAAGTAGGGAACACCCTCCCTGTCCTCATAGGAATATACATCCACACAGCACTTCCACTCATGTACAATATAGATAAACCGGCCGTCCTGGGAAATCTTGATATGCCTGGGTGCCGCCTCCATCTCACTGCGGATCACGTCGGCAATCCGCAATGTGCCGCTGCGCAGGTTGAAAGCATACACATTCACATGATCCATCCCCTGATCCGCCACCAGCAGGTACTTGTTGTCGTGCGTCATGCGGGCGCAGTTGATATGCGGACGAAAATTCCGCTCCGAAAGGCTGCCCATACCCTTGTGATATATTTCATCGGTGATGGCACCGACGGAACCGTCTTCTTCTACCCGCAGCACCGTCAATTTGCCGTCATGATATCCTGCCACAAACAGGTACTTGTCCGTATAATCCGTGGACAGATAACATCCCCTCATCCCATTGATAGAAGCAAAATTCAGCAGTTCCAGGCTGCCGTCCTTCATAATGGTATATGCCTCCACCCCAAAATCCGTAATGGAATAGAGACATTTGCCATTGTGTGAAATGGTCACATAGGATGAGTTGGTAATCTCCACCTTGTCCTTCTCCGTGAAACGTCCCTTTTCCATATCTACATCATACACTCTGATACCATGGCTGTCCCCCATTGTATAGGTGGATACATACGCAACATATTTCTCTTTCGCCATAGCCACATACCTCCTCCAAGTCGTTTCTTTACAACGCTTCATCCGAATTATAGCACAAACCCCCTGAAAAGACAATACAAAAGCCCAGCCG
Source organism: uncultured Lachnospiraceae bacterium (assembly GCA_947176785.1). Classification (GTDB taxonomy): domain Bacteria; phylum Bacillota; class Clostridia; order Lachnospirales; family Lachnospiraceae; genus Acetatifactor. The sequence goes on along the minus strand of CAMWSA010000049.1, from coordinate 7,671 downwards.
GTCAGGGTGGGCTTTCGCATGCTTTCACATGTTCCCGTGATATTTACTCCGCGTCGCAGCCGCAGGTCTCACCGCTGGAAATGCTGGGGAAATTGTTCCATGCAGCGGGTCCTCCCTGCCTGCAGTCATGGTCGTGGTGGTCGTGATCGTGGTGATCATGATGATCATGATGATCATGGCAATCATGCTCCTCGGTCATCGCCGGACATCTCACAGAACCGCGGCTCTCCCCCATGCAGGGACAGTCGTTCTCACAACTCCGATCCCTCTGGCAGCAGCTATTGCCGCTTCTGCCACATCCACAGCTGCCACCCCAACTGTTCTGGCAGCCTCCGCAAGCCAGCAGCAACAGGATAATCAGACAATTCATATGCTATGCTTCCTATCCGTCTTTGTTACTATATCCTATGCTGTATAAGCGTTATTGTTCCTAATCTGCCTGTCTATTTCCACTATAATATACGGTAATGCTTCTGGGACCCGTCCGCAGGATCTGACCTTCCGCAGCCGCCTGTCCCAACTCCTTTGTCTTATCTGTCTGTTCCTTTGCCTTGTCTGCCTTCCCCTTCGTCATGTCTGCCTGCTCCTTTGCCTTGTCCGCCTTCCCCTTTGTCATCTCCTCCGGCTCCGTGCCAAGTACCTTCCTCCAAAGCTGCCCTTTGGGAAGCTTGGGCAGCGCGAAATCATGGCTCTCCCAATGCATATTGACCGCAATATACCAACAGCCCTCCTCCTGTTCCCTGCCATAAGCGCCGTTTAGCAGAATGCCTATATGGTGGTTATAGGGTTCCCACACGGGTCTCCAGGCCTCCGAGCCGTGATAGGACAGATCAGGGCTTCCGCAGGAGATGTAGTCCATCAGGCGGCACTCCCGCTGTAGGTGAAAAATACTGTGCTGCCTGCGCAGACGAATCAGTTCCTGCACGTAAACATACAGGTCACTGTGCTTCTCCCTGTCCCCCCAGTTCACCCATGTCACTGTGTTATCCTGGCAGTAAGGATTATTATTGCCTTTCTGGGTCCGTCCAAATTCATCCCCCATGAAAAAATAGGGGGTTCCCTGAGACAGCATCAGCAGCGTGAAGGCATTGCGCAGCTGCTTCATCCGCAGGGCCTGTATCTGCTTTTTGCGTGAAGGCCCTTCCACGCCGCAGTTCCAGCTGTGGTTACAGTCGCTGCCGTCCCTGTTGCTCTCCCCGTTATCCTCATTATGCTTCCTGTCATAGGATACAAGGTCCATCATGGTAAAGCCGGCGTAATCTGTGAAATAGTTGATCACGCCCTTTTGGCCGGGATTGCAGCGCATCCTCTGCATCACCGCATACAGCATCCCCTCGTCCCCCTTCAGAAACCGTCTCATTTCCTGCTGGTAACCCTCATTATAGACAGCCAGATTTCTGTAAGCCGGTATTTTTTCATAGCCATATATCTGTTCTGTCGGAAAGTCATAATACCAAAGCTTTCTGTCGCTGAGAGCCGGGTCTGCAGCAATCGCATGGATCTGCAGCGCGCCCCCCATCAGGTGGAAGCCGTCCACATGGTAGGTCCAACTCCAGTACCGCAGCACATTCAGAACCTCGTCTGTGGAAATGCTATCCGGAAAATAGAACTGTAAAATCATCTCCATTCCCCTGGCGTGCAGCGCCTTCACCAGATCTTTAAGTTCCGTGGCGGCGTCTTCCGATGCGGAATATCCGCGCTTGGGGGCATAGTAATACCCCTCCTGGTATCCCCAGTAATTCAGTCTGGATTGCCCGGGCAACTCATGCACCTTGCTCGCCCCGTGTTGCCTCGGCGGTTCGTGTTGCCCCTGCAATTCGTGCTGTCCCTGTGGCCCGCGTTGCCCTTGTGGCCCGTGTTGCCCCTGCAACTCGTATTCCCTGCACAGCCGCCGCAGCGCCTCCCCGCTCTCGATCTCAATCCTCTCTAACTCTATTTGCTCATAGATTGGCTGTAATTCTATCGTTGTGATGCCCAGCTGTTGCAGATAATCCAGCTTTTCCACGATTCCTGCAAAAGTCCCCCTTGCCTTGACGCCGGAGGAACTGTGCATAGTGAAGCCTCTGACATGCATGCCGTAACAGACGGCATCCTCATAGGGGATTTGGGGACAGGTATCCCCCTCCCAGTCATAATGTGTATCATTGATCACCGCCCGGTAATCTCCGGGGCTGCGAGGAGTGCCATATTTTCCCTTGAGTTCATAAGCGCGGGCCCAGCGGTCAGGAAACACTTTGTCTCCGCTGTAAAACAGATAGCTGATCCGCTCTGCGGGAACATCCGTGATCACGCCATATCGAATGCTGCCCAGCCTGTCCTGAGGCCGGAAGGTATACTTTTTAATAAATCTGCCGCTCCCTCTCTGGTAGACCAGCACACCGCAATCTTCCTCCTCGGAGGGAAAAGAAACCCTGATGCCGCTCATTTCCTGTCCAAAGGAATACGCCCCATAGGGGAACGGAAAATTCAAATATGTCACTTCGCCCATGTTTTCCTCTCCTGTTTTGTCCCACAGATTACCTTCCGGCACGCCCTCTTCAGATCCATCCTTCAACCATTCAAACGTGCAGCACTGTTTGCGCACTGTCTGGAAATCTGCTGAATTTCATTCTATTGTATACTAATTATAGCCTTTTTCTTTCAATCTGTAAATCTTGTTGCAATAAAAAAAACAATATTGTACAATAAGCCCATAACCTGCTACATGTCATTACAGAAAGAGAGGATATTTTTATGGCAAGAAACGAAGAGCCCCTTGAGGAAATGACCGTGGAGTTGTCTCTGGACAATGGACAGGATGTAACCTGCGCCGTCATCACGATCCTGGAAGTGGAAGGACAAGACTATATTGTGCTGCTGCCCCTGGACGAAAAAGGGGAGAACCAGGACGGCGAGGTCTGGTTCTACCGCTATAGTGAAAATCCTGACGATCCCAATGAGGAGCCGGAGTTGGACTATATCGACAGCGACGACGAGTATGAAAAGGTGGCTGACGCGTTTGACGAGTTTCTGGACAATCAGGAGTATGACGAAATCCTGTCGGATGAGGACTGATTTATCCCTTTCTGGCAGGCTGTCAGCGGCTGCAGGAAGGCGGAGGGCAGCCTGGGACGTTCCTTCGTCCCGGTCTGGTACAGAAGTTCCAGGCTGTCCCTGGCGCGGGTCATTCCCACATAGAAAAGCCTTCTCTCCTCTTCCAGAAGAGTCTCTGTAACCGCCTCTCCCCTCTTGAGCTTGGGGATATTTCCCTCGTTGACATCCATCAGAAATACCCTGTCAAATTCCAGACCTTTAGAGGCATGCATCGTCAGAATATGTATGCCTTTTCTCTGTGTATCCCCATTGCTCCTCGTGCTTCTGCCACCGTTTCCCCGCACATTCCCGCCGCTTTGCGTACTTCCACAATTGCCCTCCCGAGACAGCCGGCTCGTTGCCTGTTCCTGATACCGCTCCCACTTCTCAAAGGTTTCATGTCCCCTGCAATCCTCCTCCAGCCAGTCCAGCACCTCCAGCCAGTTCTCCAGCAGTTCCCTGCTGCTCCCTGCTCTCCGGCGCAGATAATCCTCGTATCCAAAGCCCCGGCGTATAAAGGTGATGCCCAATTCCAGCGAAAAACGCCTCAGTTGTTCCAGCTTTCTCTCAAACTGTTCCACATCCCTGACGGCAGCCAGATTCTCGTATGGAGCCTCACTGTAAAATCGTCTGATTCTATCAAAATCCACCGCCGGACTGTCCAGGGCTTCCCTGCCCACCCGAAGCCTGGGGCGATTCCATATCCGCAGAAAAAGCTGCCGCTCCCTGCATCCATAGGCCGCCCGGAAATAGTCCATCACATCCCGCGCCACAAAATGTTCATACACGCTGCCGATCTTCTCCCTGGTCACAAAGGGAATTCCTGCCTGCATAAGCTGTGCCGCAAAGGCCCCCATCAGGTTGTTTGTGCGAAACAGCACGGCAAAACGGTCCAGTTCCCGGGACGTTTTGCCCTGGCACTGGGACAGTACATAGCTGCGCTCTTCCCTGCCGCCCGGAAAGCCTTTCAGCAACACGCTGCCGCCGGCTTCCCTTCCCGATGTCAGCTGTTTGGACACCCGTTGTCGATTGCAGGATATCACCTTGTCAGAGGCATCCACAATCTCCGGGGAACAGCGATAATTCCGGCCCAGCACCACATGGGACGGGCCATTGGTGAAAACCCCCTTGCCAGCATGGGGTTCCCCCTTTTCTCCGGCTTCCAAGCCATCTCTCCCCCCAAGGCCGGCAACGGCATAAGCCGGGGTTGTATACTCTTCCCGAAACCGCCGCATGATCCCGGGATCTGCTCCCCGAAAGCCATAGATCGCCTGGTCGTCATCCCCCACCGCGAATAAATTGCCTCTGGTAGTATAAAGCATCTTTATGACTTCATACTGCACGGGATTGCAGTCCTGAAATTCATCCACCAGCACATGCTTATACCGACTGCGCCAATACTGTAAAATTCCCGTATCCCGCCCGAGTTCCCGGACCGTCAGCGTCAGCAGGTCATCCAGATCCAACTGCCTGCGCTGTTCTTTCTGCCCTTCATAGCCCCGAAGGATCTCCTCATAGCACTCTCTCCAGGGCTCCTGTAACCGATCCCTGGCCTCCTGCGTTTTGCCCGTATTTTTGTCGTAGCTGACAGCTGACAGGATACGGTTGATCTCCTCCCGGCTCACCGGATCATAATAGCTGCTGGTCTCCCCCCGCCTTATCTTGATCTCCGTCAGCAGGGGATAGAGAAGTTTTTGTTTATCTGTTTCTCCGATTATGCGATAATGGGTATATCTCTCAGAACTCCTGAGAATCTGAAAAAAGAAAGAGTGAAAGGTTCCAAAGCTGACCTGCCCGGACCGTGTATCAATGGGAATATCCGCAAAAATACGGAATTTTTCTGCCATTTCCAGATATCTGCTCTGCATGGATCTGGCCGCCTCTTTAGTGAAGGTAATCACCAGGATTTGGCCCGGAGATATTTGCCGCTCCTGTATCAGATACAGAATACGGCTGGTCAGTACATGGGTTTTACCGGAACCGGGGCCTGCTGTCACCAGCATGGGCCCCTCTCCGTGCATCACCGCCCTGCGCTGTTTCTCGCTGAGCCGGTCATAAATTTCAGGATTATGTGCTATGCATGTCATCGGTTCCTGTGTTTTGTATTTTTCCTGATTATGCATTCTGCAGCAGTTCAATGCCCTTGCGGATACGCCGCAGAGACTCCTCCTTGCCCAGAATCTCCATGATCTCGGTAGCTCCGGCGGGAGTCATCTGCTTGCCGGACACGGCAGTGCGGACAGGCCACATCACATAACCGTTCTTATAGCCCTTCTGCTCCACATAAGCACTCAATGCCTGATACAGGGCATCGTTGCCGTAATCCTCCTGAGCCTCCAGTATGGGTAACACCTCCCTGAGTACCTCCAGCGAGGAAGCCGTATCCGTCTTCATCTTTTTATGGGTGTACATGGCCGCGTCATACTCCGGCAGTTCCCTGAAAAAATCCACCATATCGGCGATATCCGGAAACACTTCGATACGGGTCTTAACCATGGCTGCGATCTTTTTCAGATCGAAATTGCCGGGCAGCGCCGACTGCAGATAGGGCTGGGCCATCCCATAGAACACATCGAAATCCATGGCCTTGATATATTCACCGTTCATCCAGCGCAGTTTTACAATATCAAACACGGCGGGAGACTTACTGATGCGATGATAATCAAAATTCTCAATCAGCTCCCGCAGGGAAAAGATCTCCCTGTTGTCCTCGGGACTCCAGCCCAGCAGTGCAATGTAATTGATGATGGCTTCCGTCACAAAGCCCTGCTCCAGCAGATCCTCAAAGGAGGCATGGCCGCTTCTCTTGGCCAGCTTCTTATGGTTTTCGTCGGTGATCAGAGGCAGATGGATATACACAGGTACCTGCCAGCCAAAGGCATCATACAGGCGCACATACTTCGGTGAGGAAGACAGATACTCATTCCCACGCACCACGTGGGTAATATTCATAGTATGATCATCCACCACATTGGCGAAATTGTAGGTGGGGAAGCCGTCCGACTTGATCAGAATCATGTCGTCCAATTCGCTGTTCTCCACCGTGATATCGCCGTAGAGTTCATCGTGAAAAGTGGTAGTTCCCTCATTGGGGATATTCTGGCGGATCACAAAGGGCATATCAGCCGCAAGATTTGCCTCCACCTCCTCCCCGGACAGCCCCAGGCAGTGCTTATCGTAGATGCTGATCTCCTTGCCCTCTACCACCTCGGTTTTCAGAGAAGCCAGACGCTCCCTGTCGCAGAAGCAGTAATAGGCTTCTCCCTTGTCCACAAGCTCTTGGGCATATTTCATATAAATGCCTGTCTTCATGCGCTCGCTCTGCACATAGGGTCCATAACCGCCGTCCTTATCCGGCCCCTCGTCGTGGATAAGCCCTGTCTTTTCCATAGTACGGTAGATGATCTCTATGGCACCGTCCACAAAACGTTCCTGATCCGTGTCCTCGATGCGCAACATGAAATCCCCTCCCGCATGTTTGGCAATCAGAAACTCGTACAGCGCTGACCGCAAATTTCCCACATGCATCTTCCCCGTGGGGCTGGGAGCGTATCTTGTCCTTATCTTCTCCATCTCTCTTGTTCCTTTCTATATTAGGTTTCTGCTCGTTCCCCTGACCTTTTCTTTGCAGATTATTCAGAGTTCCGCATTTCCCCTTACTTGCCCATGACGGCAGGGCACTTTCCGCAGATCAACCTTCAGCCGTTTTCAGGCTCTGAAGATTGACCTGCGCTGCCCGGGGATATGCTGATATAGAGTTCCGCATCTGCCCTACTGAGGAGGGACCTTATAGTGGGCGGCCTCCTTAAACTTGTTCAACTCCTTTGCAGCCTGGTTTATCGCAATGTTTGTGCCGGCTCCTGCGACGCAGCCGCCGGGGCAGGCCATGCCCTCGATCAGGCAGCCATTCATCTTACCTGCCTTGGCCAGTAACAACGCCTTCTTGCACTCCGCCAGACTTTCCGCATGCTCAATGTGTACCGCCGTGCCGGGATAGTAGATCCTGATACACTCCTCGATGGCGGAGGCCACGCCCCCCGCCACGCCATACCCCCGGCCTGCGGCGGTGGCATCCTCCATGTGATCCAGGGCCTGGATCTCCTCCACCAGAATGCCTTTGGCCTCAAACATGCCGGTGAGTTCCTCAAAGGTAATGACAAAATCCACATCAGAGCGTACCGAGGTACGCATGGCCTCCAGCTTCTTGGATGCACAGGGGCCGATGAACACCACCAGGGCGTCGGGATGCTCTTCCTTGATCTTCCTGGCCGTAGCTACCATGGGTGTCAATTCCGGGCTGATCTTGTCGATGGTCTCCGGAAACAGATGCTCCGCCATCATAATCCAGGAGGGGCAGCAGGAGGTCAGGCTGAAAGCCTGATTACCCGTAGCGACTTCCCGCACATAATGCTCTGCCTCCGCCATGCAGCCCGCATCCGCACCGATAGCCGTCTCATACACATCCTCAAAGCCCAGTTCTTTCAGGGCTGTCTTGAACATATCCGGTGTCACCCTGGCACCAAATTGGCCCAAAACGGCCGGAGCCCCCTGGGCAATAATCGTTTTCCCGACCTGAATCGCCCGGATAAGCTGCAAAAT
>CAMWSA010000048.1 GCA_947176785.1 uncultured Lachnospiraceae bacterium | reverse complement strand
ATCCTGGGACGGCGCGGGTGTCTGTGTCTGCTGGACAGGCGGGTCATATTCCGGTTTCCTGTCAGGGTCTGTGACATCATCCGTGGTCACTGGAGGCTCTGCAGGCTTTTCCTGTAAAGCCTCCTCTTTGGTGGAACTGTCGGAAAGGCTTGTGGTGGAGCCGGTTTCATCCTCAGAAACCACCGTCTGGGTATTGTCGGAGGCTGTGCCCTGGATCTGGGTGCGTTCCTTTGCTGCGGTGGAAGGGAGGCTGGTATCCACAGCGGTGTTGTCTTCCCAGGTATCTGTCCTGTCAGGCGCTTCCGTGGAAGCAGGGATGAACTCCCTTTCCGGCTCCCGTGTCAGGAACCAGGCGCCTGCGAGCACTGCGATGCAGAGTGTGGATAAGCCGAGGATGGAAAAGGTTCTTTTTCTGTCGGTAGGTTTTGTATTCTTTTTCATAATATAGGACTCCTTTCGTTGTGTTTGCATTATATACGCATCAGGGAGCGGAATGACAACAGCATTCCCGTCAGTATTTCGTATTATGGGAACCGGTCAGCGTGATATGCTGCGTGATGGGCGGGAACAGCTCCCCGAACATCTTTATCCGGAAGGTGGCGTCACAGGTCACCACATATTCGATCTTGCCGGAATACTGGTGGAACTGCAGGCTGATGTTCTCCACCGTGTAATCTTCGTTGGAAAGCTGTATCCTCTCCTCCATCCCATTTATGAAGCCGGCACGCAGGGCTTCCTGGTAGGCGGAGCTCAGGTGCAGGTCAGCCATGTAGGAGTCAAGGTTTGCCTCCCTCTGGGAATGGAAGGTATCCGCATAGATGCGGGCGCTGACATTGTTCAGCTCCATCTTTGCCGCATTGCGGATGTTCATGCAGTTGATCTTGACGGAAGCGAACAGCAGCACGAAGGCCAGGATCATGTTGATGGCAAGGATGACGAAGACGGTGAAAAAGGACATGTCCCCGCGTTCATTCCTGAGTATCTTCTTATACATGGCAATCCCCCTCACTTCCAGTAATGTTCACTGACACCCGCCCCCTGTGAGCGGACATTGATGGGCACAAGGTTGAACTTCCAGAAGCCGCCCAGGTAGCAGCGCCCTGTCACCGTAACGTAAAAAGGTGTCCCGATCTGGATGCGGCCTGTGTTGCCGGGGCCGGATACCTGATAGGAAAGTCCCTCAACCTCGTTCAGTTGGCTGGAGAGAAAGGAAAAGAGTGCATCTGTTTCCCCGCTGGTGCCGCCGTTTAGCTGGATCTGCTTTACAAGCTGGTCTGCTATATGGTCCATTTCCTGTTTGGTGGAAATGATGTGGAATACATTGATGATGAATGCGATCAGAATAACAGCCACCAGAATGTAAACAAAGCTGCTGATATAAGAGGAATCGCCTCTCTCGGACAGCAGGAGCCGTTTCAGTTTGTTTTTCAATAGGTCACCTCCCGTAGTACAATAGAAAACCCGCCCTGCAGATTTTCTATTGTCATGAATAAAGAACGCAGGCGGGAAGCCGGGGTGGGACTTCTTGCCTGCGTTTCTTATATGGTGGGCCGCATATGGGATATGTCGTGTCCGCCTGTGTATGAATTATCACGATACCAATTCTAGCATATGGGATTTACCCTGTAAATCGCAAAGCTGTGCCAGTTTGTGAAAGTTCTGTGCCAATGGTGTGCCAGAGAACAGATGTAGTTTCGTAAGGCAGTAATTCTCAAACTGCAGCTCTGCTATTTGTGCAGTTTGAGCTACTTATTAGGAAACCATGCATGACGGGGGCCCCAAGAGGGTGTTAAACTGAATATGGTTGTTCCGTGCAATCATGCTGTGTAAATGAAATACGCTCCCTTTCCAACCGTGGCAGTATGATATGTTTTACATAGGTTTCATTCGTTTCAGCGGCGATAAAGTAACGGTCAAGTTTGGCACACGGAACAATCTCGCTTCCCGAACCTGCAAAAGGAATTACGATCAGATCCCCTATATTGCTGCTCGCAAGTATCATTCTTTCTGCCAGCTTTTCCGGTTTCTGCGTGGGGTGTCCCGTTGCTTCCCTGTAATTCGGCTTTATCCTTGAAAATTCCCATACATTCCCACAGGACTTTCCTTTTGGATTTCTCCGTTTGTCCTTTTTCCCATTCTCATCATAAGAGATGCGGATAGCATCTATGTTGATCTCATGCAGGGGGTTACTGTAAAACCACAAAAATTCAGTTTCATTTCGATAGGCTGCTTTTGCAGGTCGTCCTGTCCTGTAATTCCATACAATCAGATTCCGCTTGATCCAGTCAAATTTGTCTAAGACTTCAACGGAGAGCTTGTCGATCATCTGGCTGCTCCCCCAACAGTAAAATGCTCCCGTAGGCTTTAGGATTCTGTAACATTCCCTTACCCATTCCGCACACCACGCAAGGTACTCTGAAACGGTCTGAAAAACAAAGTCAAAATCTCCTTTTATGCGGTAATACGGCGGATCGGCGATCACTAAATCCACGCTTTTTTCCGGCAATTCCCGTAGCACTTCTAAACAGTCAGCATTATAAAGACTGTTTTTTCTTCTTGTTTGACATTCAATATCTCTACTCCTTTCCCGGATAATAAAGAACGCAGGCGGGAAGCCGGGGTGGGACTTCTTGCCTGCGTTTCTTATATGGCGGGCCGCATATGGGATATGTCGTGCCCGCCTGTGTATGAATTATCACGATACCAATTCTAGCATATAGGATTTACCCTGTAAATCGCAAAGCTGTGCCAGTTTAAGACATTCTTGTGCCAATTTAGCATATATTTTGTTCTATTGTTGCAATATCAGCTTGGTTAAAAGAAAATGCGAAATCTAAAGCATTTTTTGCATCTTCTCTGCTTGCCTTATATCCTCCATGTATAATTTTGTTGCGAAGCGACCATTGCTTTTGCACTTCTCGATATGTCGAATGGCTACAAGCACCTATGTCAACTTGCTCTTTTATCATTACTGGAAAAGAATTTCTTGATGATTTAATGTTATGGCGTTCTTGGAACAGTATTTCTAATTCTGAAAAGGCAGATATTATACAAGGAGAAAATTCACCTTTTCTAAATAGACGATTTGCATCTTCAAAAGGTTCATGTAAATTTTTATGATTAGATATAATGTCAAAACATAAAGCTTGTAACTCTTTTTGAAAACTATTATCGCTTTCTGAATTGTTTCCCCAATCAAAGATATAGGTCAATATATGATTTTCCATAAATGAAAAGGGTATGGAACTTCCCTTTTCAGCTATGACTATAATAGCATTTTGCTCTTTTTCAGCTTGAATAAGTCCAAATTCATACATTACATTTGGACTATTATCGGAGATATCGACTATTGCCATACTTGATTTGCTAATGGCCATTCTAGCTATATCCATCCAATTATCTCCAGGCATTAACATATCATCAATCCTTATGGGTGTAATTCCAACATTTTCTAATACGGGATATATAATGGTTTTAAGCTGCGCAATACGCGACATAGTACAAGAAATAAAACATAAACGATTGCTATCAGGCGGAAGTAATAATTGCTCAGCTATTTTCTCATCTGTGCTTATTGCAGATTTAGCCTTTTCATTTACAATATATTTTTTAAGTTCTGTAAAGAAATCGCGGAGTATAGTTTTGTAATTACATATTTCTCCTTCAAGATTTATAATTTTAATATTTCGCCGTTGGTAACGGGCAATTTTTTCGGTGGATGCAGCAACAGTGATACAATAAGCCGGACGAGTCATTTTACCTAAACGATTATTGATAATTTGCCACAGATTGCGAAAATCATAATCATCAAGGCTATAACCAACAAGCAACAGCGTTTTTGTAATAAATAAATTGGATATATATGTAGCTAATATGGGATTTTTTTCAATAAACAAATCATAATCATGTTCTGTAACGACCATACGGTCTGGATGGTTAAAATCTCCATGTAACTTGATAAGTCTCGTTTCTCCCTCTGAAGCAATAGAAAATCGATCTTCTGTAGCAATGACAGAAATTGGTCGTTGTAAAGATCTAAAAGCATCTTCAAGTAAAAAATCAAAATTAGTGGTGCAGACTATATTTGTGAATACTTCACAAAAAGCAGCATATGTTGAGCCGGGTTGTATTTTTCCAATATGAAGTGCGTGCATCAGTAATTCTATTAGTTTTGGGCGTGAAAATAAAGTTTCATAATAAGAAAGGGTATCTAGTGCATTATTTTCATATTTATAATTTGGTATTTCACTGGCAACCTTTTTTCCAAGTTCATTCCATTCAGGCATAACTAATCCATCTGGAATATCAGCATTTTTGGAAAAGCCTGCACCAACAAAGGGAATTACATTATTATGAACAAAATCATTTAGTAAAGGTTTTGGAATAGAATCAATATATTTATATGTTTGAGACATTTGTATTATCTCCTTATCTAAATTGAATTATGACAAATTCAATTATAGCGTAATCGGTTTGACATAGCAATAAGATATAGCTTTTTTTACTTGGCTGTAAATTCGCACGTTAATTTTCTTGCTATTTATAACTGAATTGCGTATAATAAGAGCAAAGGAGATGATGACTATGCCAAACATAAAACCAATATCAGATTTACGAAATTATACAGAAGTGTTAAAAGAAGTAAGCACTAATCAGCCGGTATATCTTACTCGGAATGGCAGAGGCGCTTATGCCATTGTAGAGGTGGATGAATTAGACAGGCTGAAAGCAACGATTAAGCTTTTGGCTAAATTAGAGGAAGGAGAGCAGTCTGCGAGAGAAAAAGGCTGGTTGACAGCAGATGAAGTAGAGGCTGCATTAGGATTATGATATGCCAAAGCTAATTTACACACCTAAAGCGTTAGATGATCTACAGGGAATAAAGACATATGTTTCCAGGCAATTTGGAGCAGACAGGGCAAAAATCTGTGTTCGGGAAATTGCAACAACAGTCAGGCAGTTGGAAATGTTCCCCGATGAAGGCCCTTGTTTACAGGATTTGATAGAATATCCCACAGATTACCATTATTTAGTAGTAAAACCCAATTACATTTTTTACCGTATTGAAAATGATACAGTGAGGGTCATCCGTATTTTAAATGAAAAACAGGATTTCCTTCAGATATTATTTGGGATCAGCAGTATCTCTGAAGAAGGAGAAGACTACTGGGGTGATTAGGGCAATACATATATGAAATAGGATTTTGGAAGAACGAAAAATTTTTTAATGAGTTGCAGGGAGGCTTAAAGGCAATTAGCAGAAAGAGGTGGGCTGGGTGGGTATTGCGCAACAGACTTTGGATTATCAGAGGGAAAAAGGGGAAAATCAAAAGCAAATACGAAAGATGGTATTGGAAAGCTATCATGATATTACAGGGGGAAAGGGACGGGAAAATAACGAATTTTTTGAAGAGCTAGAGGCAAGGATTGAAAATTTTAAGAAAGAAGCAAACCAGATATGACCGATGCAGAGGCAGTGCCTATGGAGGTTAAGAGGATAATCATTTTAGAATTTGAGATGTTTTTATGTGGATATTTTTAGTAGGCGGAGAAAGAATGGTGGAAGAAACAGGAGATAACAATATAGGGACGGATAGGTTGGAGGCTTGAATATAGTGGATGAGATAGTATATGTTGCTACAGACTGGTGGGGATTTGGTGCGACTCTCCTCGCTGGCATTTTAACAGCTATTGCAACAATGGCGGCGGTTATTTATACGAACAGCCGGACAAAGAAACAGCTGAGAGAACAAGAGATTAAATTTGAAAATGAGCGAAAAGAAGAGTATAAACGTAGTAAATTTGTTGTCATAAAACCAACGCTAATGCTGACAACATTCACAGGATTATTGGATAAACTTATTGTGCAAAATGAATATGATAGGGTATTACTTTTCTCTGGAGAAGATGGATTTGAGTTTTATGACGATAAACAAAAACAATGTTCCCAAATTTGCCGGCTACTTACGATTGAGAATAAAACAGACATTGACATCAGCGAAGTCGTTATAAGCACAAAAACTGCTCTGCGAAATATGGATACAGATGCCCTATGGACATATAACACAAATAATTGCGCAAGTTTTTTGCGTGGACATGAGAGTATTATTATCCGAGTAGCAGATCAATCTCAATATGAGAAAATCCTTTCTATGAATGCAGATAATGTTTCAAGCAATCTAAATTTTGAATGCCGAATAGAGTATTCTACATTAGCAGGTCAAAGAATTACATATATTTATGAAATTGAAATTCGCAATGATCGCCGTATAGAAGTAAAAAGGGATGGAGTTGAGGATGTAGCTGATATAACTCAAAAGGTAGCTTTAGTACCAACAACTTTTAGGAATTTGCAAGACTCTATTTCGGGAATTGATAGGAGTGCATATAGTTGGGAGAAAATGGGACAAGCTCAAATGCGGGGGATTATGTTACAATACAATATGCAATCAACAGAGCAGAATCGTACCTTGCCAGAGCGGGCTGACAATGATGGCTCGCAGCAATAATGCTATGCTTACGCATTTATGGCTGTTTACCGGCAATAGAATGGTGTAGCTTACCTATCTGTTCATTGAGTGAAAATGGGTATAATAATGGAAGACAAAGAGAGACCTTGCGAGAAATAAGGTCTCTCTTTGTGCGAATTAGATATTCTGCTTGATAATCCTCGAAATCAGTCCAACTGCCACATTCCGGTCAGCATCAATCCGTGTGACCACGAAACTGACATCATCCTTCTTGCCGGGCATCCGGTTGTCATAGCAGCTGTGGGCGACAGCATTGACGCCGATGTGGAGACGGACGAATACGGTGCCCTTATGGATGTCCGTGACCGTCCCGGCATACTTGCCCTGGATCTTGCACTTGCTCAAGTTGTCCTTGCTGGTGTTGCCGTTTACGCTCTTGACATCGGCTTTTACGGAAATGTCCTCCAGAGAGCGGACTTTGACGCTTAAGATGCGTACAAGGATCTGTTCGCCTACATGGAAGCGTTCCGTGGCATCACCCAGCCAGTCCCAGGATAAGTCACGGGCAAGGATGGAGCACTCTGTACCGAAGATTTCCACACGGACTACCTTTTCTGCCACAGCAATGACCCTCGCCTGCACAATGCGGTCTTCACATACGCGGGAATTCCCGGCCGCATCCGGCATGTAGAAAATCTGACGCTTCTTATACATGGCATCCTTCCTGCTGGCCACCACGCTGCGGCTGGCATTCTCAAGCCCTTTGATGATAAAGTCGATCTCACATCCTAGCATGTTGCCGAGGATCTTATTCTGGCGCTGCACCAGTTCCCCGTAATCATGGGCTTCATCTTCCACAAGATTGATCATCATCTCCGCAAGGGGGATCACGACACGCATATCCTTGTAATAGATGACTGCGATGGTGCCGCCTCCGTCCATCTTCTCAATGCCGCCCAGGTTTCCTGTCAGGATCTTCCGGGTGCGGTAGGCGTTCTGCAGCTCATGCCAGATGGTATCCTCCCTGCTCTCAGGTGTCTCCACTTCAGAATCGGCATTCAGGGTAAGGATGGTGGAAGGGGCGGTCTTCCGTACAGGAGGTTCCGGCTTTGGAGCAGGGGCGGCCTTTGCCTTCCGCCTTCTGGGAGGGGCTGAAACTTCAGGGTTATTTTTCCCTGTGCCGCTTCTGTCTTCCGCTCCGGTCTCAGAGGGAAGTTCCAGGGCAGGATTGTTTGCATTAGCCGCCGCTCCATCACTTTCGGCGGGGGCCTTCCCTGTATCTTCCCGCTGCAGTTCCATCCCGCCGTCAGTGCCGGTTTCTGCTTCCGCCTCCATGTTTTCTCCGGAAGGGGATGTTTCTTCCGGCATATCCCCATCTGTAATGGCACTGTCAGACGCCGGTACGCCATCTTCCATAGCAGTTTCACCAGAACCAGGAAGTTCCTCATTTATGGCAGCTTCCTGGGAGTCAGGCAGTTCCCCATTCATAGGGAAATCCCCGTCTGCAGGCATTCCATCGTCCATAAGGATTTCGCCCTCCGCAGGGGAATCCCCTTCCATAAGGGTTCCTGTTTCTGCAGGTGCATTTTCCAGGATGGCACTTTCTTCAGTTACAACAGTTTCTTCCGTTTTTGCTTTTCTGGGCATAGTTTTGTCTCCTTTTCATGGTTTGTTTAGTCTGCCTGCAGGTTTCCACAGGCAGGTTGTTTTGCCGGGCAGCTCAGGACATGATGGATCTCTTGTCCGTCATGACGATTTCGCAGTCCCTGTCCGCAGGGAATAATGCCGGCTGTTCATCCGCCCATTCAGGGGGAGGGCCGATGGGCGCAGCATCTGCTGGTGCAGGGTTCTTTCTGGGCACCTTTGGTTTCTTCTGTTTCGGTTCCGGCTTCATCAGCCGTGAAAAGTCCGGTTCCGGCGATTCCGGGAGCCTGCGCCACTCCGGGATATGGTCGCTGGCCCGGCTCTCCTTCAGCTTCTGGCTCTCCGGGTGGAGGGTGTAATCATATTTCCCCACCTTCAGTACCTTCTGGCCCCGGAGTATGATCAGTGCCTCATCCAGCGGCAGCCGCAGTACCTCATCTGGTGTCAGCAGCTTGCGTTTTCCGATGGAATGCGTCTCCCGGTATTCCGGCGTGTAATCCGACACCCGCCAGGTATTGAGCTGCTTCGCCTGGCTGGATACGGCCACGCTGACTTCTCCGGTGCGGTTCGAGATGAACTCGGCCGTCAGCTCGTCGGTGCAGCCTAAAAAAAGCTGGGTGTCACAGTTCCCGATGATCTCCTGCCATTGGTTTAACGGGTAACGGTTCTGCATCTGGGGCAGGTTCTGGAAGATGCAGCTGATGGAGAGCTGCCTGGAGCGGATGGTGCTGATCTTCTTTGTCAGGTCAGCAATGGTACATCCGCCGTTTGCAAGCTCATCCGCCAGGATATGTACCGGTACAGGAAGCCTCCCACCGTCCCCGTATTTGTCCGCATAGCGCACCAGCTTGATGAATACGAAGGACATGAACAGGGAGGAGAGGAAGTCAAAGGTGGAATCCTGGTCTGAAGTGATGCAGAAGTATGCGCACTTCTCATAGCCCGGCTGCGTCAGGCTGATCTCGTTGTAGCTGGTGATCTGCCGGATCAGCTTGTTCTGGAATACCTGCAGCCTTGTCCCCAGCCCGATGATAACGCCGCTGCGCACCGTGTCGGATGCCTGCCTGAAGATATTGTAGGGCGCCTTTGCCGGGTGGGTGACCGGGAGCAGGTCAAAGAGGCTGTTCAGCTCCTTTTCGGAGTTCATGGTCAGCAGCTTGTAGACCTGCCCGATGTTCTTCCCTTCCAGTGGAAACCCCTGGTCCACATACAGCACAAGGGCTTTTAACAGGTTCATCTCCGAGTTGTCCCAGAAGTGGTCGCCTTTTGGTGAGCCTGTGTTCTTGATGATGACGTCGGAAAAGAGCTGTGCCATGACCTCCTGCCCCTCGATCTCCGCGAGGCAGTTCCAGCTGTCGGAATTCTCAGGGTTGATCAGGTTGAATACCCGCACGGTGTAGCCGTTTTCTTCAAGATAGAGGCACAAGTCAGCATATAGCTCTGATTTTGGATCGGTAATGATGAGGCTCTCCCCGCGCTTTACGCACTGGAATACCACATTCCTGGCATAGGCGCGGCTTTTCATGCTGCCGCTGGCCCCGAATACTGCCACGTTGCGGTTCATCCGCGTCTTCTCCGGCAGGCAGACTGCTTTCCCGTACAGCTTCCCTAAGATGACGCCCCGGTTTCCTGTGATGTCAGGGACCAGCTCCAGCACCTCGCGCATCTCGGCGTCCGTCATGAAGCCGGAAGTGCCGTAAGTCCCCTGGTCGGAGTAGGTCAGGTTCCGTTCCCTGTCATAGGTGCCTTTCCTGCCAAAGCCCATCCGCATCACCATGAAGACCAGCAGCCCAAAGATGCCGATGCACAGGGCGATCCCGTACAGGCTGTAAGGGAATACGGTGAGCGCTTTCAGGCAGGCGCCAGGCGAGCCGTCAGGGAATGCCGGAGAAGTGCCGTTCCCCGGTGTGCCCCCGGATGAACTCCAGGTCCGGTAGTTGATGATGAACTGGGATACATAGCCGCCTGCATAGGCGAGTGCTGTGAGCAGGACGGGCAGGACGAAAAAGAGCGTCAGTTGTTTCTTTCTGTTCTCTGTCGGTTTCAGTGCAGGAACCTCCTTTCAAATTTATACAGGTCAATGGTTTCAATGGCGGCTGCATCCCCAAAGTATTGCTGCAGCACCGGCTTCTGGAAGTCAAAGCAGACCAGGTTCCCGGCAAGCCCGTGGAAGGACAGGGCAGTGCGGAACCGGGAGAGCCGCAGCATGTCAAAGTCAAAAGCAAGGAGCACAGGCATCCCGTCCGATACGGCATCATGTTCCAGTCCGTAATCGGGGCAGGGAGGCTGCAGGTCGGACAGGAGCAGGTTTTTCAGCCCCTTCAGCAGGGCAGGGGAGCAGAGCAGCCGGATCATGGTAATCCCTGCAGCGTCATCGGGGACATAATGGAAAAAGTCAAAGCTGGAATCCAGATAGAAATAGCTTTTCTGGAAGCCGCCAGTGCTCTCCATCAGCTTCAGTGCCGTATCCATGCCTTCCCCAATGATGAGCGCCTTGATGGGGGTATCCGGGTGGTAGCGGAGCCCGCCGCCCATGCCGGAGAGGATTCCCCGGCTGGTATGATAGGAGAGCAGCGCCTTCACCTTCAGTTCCGTCCGGTATTCCCATTTCATCAGTGCGCCGCCTGTGCAGAATACGGCATAGATGCACTCCGGGGCAAGCAGGATGCCGGTGGTCCTGGAATTGTTGATCTTTACTGCTTCCGCGCCAAGCTCCTTGACTTCGCGGGAGTGGTAAAAGGCCGGCAGCGTCATATCATAGGCTGGCACCGGTCCGGTTTGGGTTCCCGGCTGGAACAGCGGGGGCTTCCTGTCACGGAATATTTCCACACCGGCTTTCTGCAGCATGGCATAGGCAATGGATGCCTGCTGGAGCCTGAGCCTCCTGGGAATGTCGCTGCGGGGGCGGTTGGTGTCGGAGCTGCCGGAGAGGTAGAAAGAGAAGCGGGCGGGGTTTTCTGCCAGGAGGAGCTTTTTCCCCCTGCTCGTCAGCCTGTATCCACGCAGCCCGTCCTTATAGTGGGTCCTGATATGGCCCTCCTTCTTGAGCCGGGTGATGAGCTTTTCCCCATAGCTGGTGTTCAGGTGTAGATGAGCCAGCACACGGGGGCTGCACTCCCCGGAAATGGCGGCCATCTCCATCAGATGGTACGCACTGGTTGAAGTATCCATCGGTGAGCCTCCTTTCCATGTTTTTTACCGTACACGCCTGCATCTCCGGTAAAATGAAGCAGGCGCAGGGTTTATCGTTTGCCCGTTTTCAGGCGGTTTTGGCGGCATTTTTACCGAAGTGGGATTTCATTTTGAAAATCTGCCTAAAAATCCGATATGCTGTTTTCCCTGTCCTCCCGCTCTTTCAGCCATCCGGGGAAGCAGCTTTTTTCCATGACAGCGAGGATGGTGCAGTCACTCTCCCCGAATTCCGTGGTGTGGTAGGCATCGCAGAACAGCCCGCTGTCATCGGTCATCAGGAAGCCTGCCACGGTATCTAAAAGCTGCTTGCACTCCAGGTTGTCGTAGTCCCGCACCCTCCTGTCGGAGAGGCTCTTATCGAACACATGGGAGAAGCAGACCACGCACTGCGTGAAGTGGGGCAGGCTGTGCTGTTTTGTATAGGATGCAAGGCTCGCATACAGCGGGTCAGTCAGGAAAGTGGTGTTGATGTGTCTGGTGCGTTTCGGCATCAGGCCGGGCAGGGTGATCTCCACGATGTCCTGCGTATGTTTTACGGAAATGCCGTGTACCTGGGCCGCCGCTTCCATGAGGACGGGCTTCGCCACAAAGTCTGCGGCATAGATGAGGTTGCGCAGGGAACAGGCGATCCGTTCCGCGCGCCGGGCGGCATCCAGGCTCAGCTCCTCATAGTTCTTTCCATAGGTGCCGGTGTTGGCTGCCATGGCATTGATGGTGTTGGTAAGCCGGGGGAGTTCATCCCCTATCCGCGCAAGGCGGGATGATAAAGTGTGTCGGTCCATTAAGTATCTGTCACTCCTTGTTTCCTGTAATACTGCACCTTCCCGCCCGGCGTGACCGTACAGAAAGCGGCAGTGCCGGGGATATTAAGGAGGGGTATCTGCCCGGCATGGTCCACGATGGCTATGCGGCGGGGCGCATCCTCCTTATAGGCGGAAAGGGCATTGTTCATGAGCATCTCTTTTTCTTCCGGTATGTGGATGACGTCATAGGCATCCGACTGGGTGCAGAAGGTCAGCGCCACCGGAAAATCGCTGGCCGTGTGGAAGGTGATGTCTTCCCGGAAATCCAGGAGCACCCAGAAAGCGGCAAGGGTGGACGGGTTGGGGATACAGTCCCTTGAATACAGGACAAGCTCCCGTTCCGGCAGTAAGGCAGCCCTCCCTGCTTTTTCCAGCCGCCCCAGCAGGCGCAGGAGCTTACCCTCTGCCAGTTCCGGGTAGAGCCGTCCAAGCTGGGGAAGGCTGAGGGCATGGTACATGGAAAGCAGCCGGGTGATCTCCGGCAGATGGCTTTCCTGCTGTTGGTTTTTCTGCTGCATGGTACAGCCTCCTTTTGTCCTGCGGTGTGGGCAGGTATCCATAAGGATACCGGGACATGCATGCCGCAGGGAATGGTATTTACATAGGAAATAACTTTGCGTACAGATTACATAAACTTTACATACAGTGCCGGGTACATGGCCGCAGGATATAGAATGTATGCGTAAAGTTTACTTAAAGCATACTTACAGGTGTCTCCAACAGGGGAAGATTCCCCGGTCATGCGTAAACCGTATGTAAAGTGTAAGTATCAGACTGCTTCAGCCATCTGCCTGCGCTGCTTTTCCTTTTCCAGGAGTCTCTTCAGTTCCTGGCGGTCCGTGGTGATCAGCTCCTTTTCCAGTTCGGAAGCCTTGAATTCCACGGTGACGTTATTGTTGTTGGTGGAGATCAGGCCGTTGCCCCTCTCAAAGTGGGTGACTGCCATGGTCTCCGCTTCGGACAGGTGCAGGATGGACTGCACGCGCATAGCCTCCTCGTCCTCAAGGTTCAGGACGATCTTGGTCTTGGAGTTGTTGATGATGCCCTTGCCGTATTTGCCGTCCTCCAGCGCAAAGAAGTCGTTCAGGTCCTGTGTGGCGCAGATGGCGG
Source organism: uncultured Lachnospiraceae bacterium (assembly GCA_947176785.1). Classification (GTDB taxonomy): domain Bacteria; phylum Bacillota; class Clostridia; order Lachnospirales; family Lachnospiraceae; genus Acetatifactor. The sequence continues at coordinate 287 of CAMWSA010000048.1, read as the reverse complement.
AGCCGCCGTAACCGCGGATGATCTTGAAGATCTCCAGCACGAACTCTGCCGCAAGGCGGTTGGATGCAGCGCCGATGAGCTGCCATGTCTCATCAATGAAGATGGATTTTTCCACGGTACGGTCTTCCTTTGCTTTGTCCCAGACATAGTCCAGCGCCACGAACATGCCGACGGTCAGGAGGTCTCCGGTCAGTTCCGCAATATCCAGCATCGTGTACTTCTTGTCAAGGTTCACGTTGGTCTGCTGGGTGAAGGTGGAAGCGGAGCCATGCACCAGCCGGTTCATG
>CAMWSA010000047.1 GCA_947176785.1 uncultured Lachnospiraceae bacterium | reverse complement strand
AATCAGAGACGCAGTAACTATAATATATGAAGAAAAAAATAACAAATTACCAGGCGAGGGGGAATGCGTTTATGAAAGCAAAAATGAAGATGTTACTGTTCACAGTGGTGTTATGTCTGATGACAGGTTTGCAGAGCATGGAAATGGTACATGCGGCAGTATACTTTGAGGCATGTCCATTCTGTGGAACCAGAGTGGAAAGAAATGAATATACTAAAATAGAGAGAATGGTTCGTCTGGGTGCCTGTACGGAACATAGGAACTGTGAAATATATGAAGTGGTTTATGGTGTTTACAGAAATGTCACATGTCAAACCATTGGATGTGATGGCTATAATGCAGAGACCTTATTAAGAACATCGTCTCCCCGCGAACTGCATATTGACAATTAAGTAAGATTTAACGGTAATAGAAGAGAGTATGGTTTCTGTTGTTTCTAATGCTGATAACACATCCTTGTGGACTTCAGGAGTGCCTGGAGTCCATTTTTGTATATACAGGACATATTCCTTCTATCGGGTTAGGAACGCTGAATCAGGCCAGCGCAGTGTACAATAGCAATAAATGAGAGGGGATGAAGGATGAGGAGTAAGATAAAACAAAGAAGATGCTGCCTGTTTCTGTTACTTTTGTCACTGGTTATGTATTCTTGCGGATGTCAGGAAAATGCGGAGCCAGATACGAATTTTGCGGAAGATGTACCAGTGCCTGTGGCAAAATTTCAGGATATGAAATTGCCCGTCCCGCTGGGCGCATTTCGGCAATATACGTTCAATGGAGAATGGTTTTTTGCGGCCAGTTCCAGATATGACAGGGAAAAACAGACAGGTGGCTGGTATGTCTACCGGGGCAGGGTGGCAGATGCGCTTGAGGCAGAAGTATATGTTGAGAGGGAAGGATATAACCTCCTGACCCTGCTGACGGACAGGGGAGGCAACTGCTATCTGTTTATGCAGGGGGAAAACAGGGATTTTTTCCTGGAAAAATATGATGTGGACGGGAAATTGCTGTGGCACACAGAATGTTCTGCAGCGCAGCTGTCAGGCAAGGGAGAGTGTCTCACGGATGGAATAGTTACAGGAGACGGCAGGGTGGTGTTATATAACTATGGCAAAGCCGGCAATGCCTTTGTGTTTGGAGCGGAGGGGGGGCTCCAGGGGGTATTCGCACCGGAACTGGACAGTCTGGAAGGGATTGCGGAAGGTCAGGAGGGCCGGGTGTATGGATACTGCATTACCGGGGAAGAGCCGGTTTTGGTGAATATAGAGGATGCGGCGGCAAGATTTGTATTTCCGATTGTGCCTTTGCAGGTATATGGGGGATGCGAGGATGGAATATATCTGTGTACGGACGAAGGTTTGTGGAAGTACGGCCCGGAGAACGGAGAGACAGAGCGGCTGTGGCTGTGGGATGACGAATATGTGCAGATAGAGGGCAGCCAGGTGTGTTATATTTCCAAAGGAAAAGAAACCATAGACCTGACATGCCGGAGATCTGAGAGGGACGGCCTGATATGGAAGGGCGGAACGCTTACCTTTGTTTCCGTGGAGTTTGGAAAACGTCAGGAATATCCGGAAAAACAGGTGGTAACCATAAGCCGGTCATATTATCAGCGTTTTGAGGAATACAGCCTGCACCAAATGGAAGAGCTGGTGCGGCGGTATAACAGACAGAGCAGGAAATACAGGGTGGAAATACTTATGCCGGATAAAGAGATGCTTTCCGGCGAAGCACAGGATGCTTTTTTTGGAGAACTGGAGATGCAGCTTATGCGGGGAGTGGGCCCGGATCTGATTGAAGTGCAGGCACTGAATGTAGACAATTTGGCAGCAAAGGGTGCCCTTGAAAATTTAACGCCTTATTATGAAGCGAGTGATGTAATCAATCCCGGGGATATCCTGGAACCCGTCCGGGAAGCTGGCAGGGTGATGGGACAGGATATGGTGGTGATTCCGGCATTTTACCTGGAAACCATGCTTTCCAGAGAGAAAGAGGATGTCGCTGAATGGACTCCCCTGCGTTTTCTGGAGATGGTACAGGGGGACGGAGGGCTTGTATATCCGGCAGCAAGACAGATGGATGCGCTTTGGTATTGTATGGGAGTGAGTCTTGGGGGGCATTTCGTGGATTATAAAAAGAGGGAATGCTACTTTGACAGTGAGGAGTTCTGCAGGGTTTTGGAGGGATGCAGTAACTGGCAGGCGGAACTGCCGACTCCCATAGTGGCTGACAGCATGGAGGCATTGTTGGCGCAGCTGGAGGGGATGGATTTAACGGAACCGGAGTGGCTGCTGAAAGAGGTATGGGTCTCTGATATGCAGGGCTTGCTGCAATACAACGGGGAGGGCGCATTCTGGCTGGGATATCCCGGATGGAATGGGGCGGAAACCCAGCTTAACATAATGGACGGGTTTGTCATGAACAGTGCGTCAAAAAACAAAGAGGGCGCATGGGATTTTTTGGAATATCTGCTGTCCGAGGAACTGCAGGGCAGTATAGACTGGGGATTCCCGGTGAGACAGGGTATCTTTGAGGACTACCTGGCACAATCCTATATGATGGAAGAGGACTGTTCGGGAGAGTTTAATTATATTTTGGATAATGTACAGTATCCCGCCCGGGAAGATTTTGAGTTGGTTTGGGAGATGCTGGGAAATGCCGTGTACAGATCTCCGGGATTCTATTTAAATGACAATCCCGTGCGGGTCATTGTGGAGGAAGAGGTGGGAATGTACTTCGCCGGAGACACCACTTTGGAGGAGACTGTAAGAAAGATTCAGAGCAGGGTAACGCTGTATCTGAATGAAATGTAAAAATCTGCCCGTCAGAGTTGTGCAGGCAACACTGGGACTTTCCATATACCCTTTTATCTGTTATACTGTATACAAAGAGTATATTCTCGGATAGTGCGCTGGTAAATATCCGAACGCTTAAAGTGGACGGTCATTTTTCCCTGATCTTATAGTAAACGACATGGAAATTTCTATTTTCAGTATTTGCGAAAACCTTATACGCAGGCTCTGCGCAGGGCTTCAGGTGAATTTCCAATGTCGTAGACTATATGTATCGGAAGGGAATATAAAACGGAAGGCCAGGAGCTTTAAGGAAGCGCAAATGAAATGTAAGCCGACAGTAGACGACAGAAGGGAGCATGACATGAAGGGAAAATATTCTGACGGTAAATCCTATAAGGTGATTGCGTTTATATTTGCCAATTTTTTCAAGGATGAAGAACTGCGGATCATGAGGCAGGTGGTGGAAAAAAGCCGCAGGTATAACAGCAAGGTGATTTTTTTCTCCACGCTGGCGGACTTTTATTTTAACGATATCAACGACAAGGGTGAGCAGAAAATCTTTGCCGCAGTGAGCGTGGAACAGTTCGATGCCATTGTCCTGATGTCGGAGTCTTTTAAACTGGACGAGGAGCAGCTGGCGCTTGTGGGGCGCGCCCATGCGGCGGGAGTGCCGGTGATCACGGTGGATAAGAGCTTTGAAGGCTGCATCAATCTGGTGATGGACTACGGAGACTGTTTTCAGAAGATCGTGGAACATATGGTGAACTTCCACGGGTACCGACGGGTTTATTTTATGGGGGGTATGCCGGGAAACAGTTTTTCCAGGGAGAGGGAACAGGTGTATCTGGATGCCATGCGGGCCGTGGGAGTGCCCAAAGAGCAGTGCAGGATATATCACGGATATTTCTGGGAGTCCCCCTGCCGTAAGGCCATGGAACAGATGTTTCGGGAGATTGCGGAGGGGCTGGAGGTGCCCCAGGCCATCATCTGCGCCAATGATTCCATGGCGCTGGAGGTCTGCAATTGTCTGCGGGAGCGGGGATACCGGGTTCCGGAGGATATCGCTGTGAGCGGTTTTGACGGCCTGGAGATGGAGCGTTATCACCAGCCCAGGCTGACCACAGGAATCTATAATGTGGAAGGTCTTGTGGATACAGCCTTCCGGATTATAGCCGAGGGCTGTCCGGAGGTCTATCTGAAGGAAAAAATCCCCATATATAACGAAATGCGTATCGGGCGTTCCTGCGGGTGCAGGGGCCTGGACAGCCAGAGTATTTCAGCGGAGATGGTTTCCCTGAAAAGGGAACTGCATCTTCTGCTGAAATACCAGGGGGATTTGAACCAGATGGTGGTGAACATCGGCACGCTTAAGCAGTTGGAGGAGGCTTTGCAGATGGTGCCGGAGTTTATGGGCTCCCTGTGGTATAAGGATTTCTGGTTCTGCGCAAACGAAGGCTTTCTGGAAAAGGATATTCCCGGCATTGGCAGTCTCGGCAAGGAGGAGAAGGCGGACTATACGCCGGTGGCGAAGGTATTGCACTATCATAACACGGATGACGCCGGGGCGGAAGTCGGGCAGGCGGAGGTCCATTATTGGGAGGATATGGAGTCTGGGAGGATTCTGCCGGATCTTCATGCCCAGCTGGAGCAAAATGATTTCCTGCTGGTCAATACCGTACACTTGCAGGGAAGAAGTATCGGATACACGGTAGTGACTCTTGACATAGGCCGGTTCTGGTTTGTGGGTTACTCCGCCTTTCTGGCAAGCTTCCGGCATCTGATGGAACTGCAGCGGTCCCAGAACCAGCTGATGAAGATGTATATGGAGGACCTTCTCACAGGCTTGTATAACCGCAACGGGTTTTACCTCAAGGTAAACCGGCTGCTGGAAAAGGCGGAGGGCCTGGATCTGACCATTATCTCGCTGGACATGGACGGGCTGAAGCGGATCAACGATACATACGGCCATGCGGAGGGGGATGAGGCGCTGCACAGCCTGGGCGGCATCATAAAAGGCAGCCTGCGGCAGGAGTTCGCAGCCAGGATCGGCGGCGATGAGTTTCTGGTCGCTTTTGCGGGAAATAATATAGGAGACCGCACCAGGGAGATTGTCAGCCGCATTGAACAGGGGATAGAGGAATATAATAAAGTATCCGGCAAAGTATATAAGCTCCAGGCCAGTATTGGCTTTTACACAGACTGTGTTCAGGGCCACAGCCTGGATTATTTCCTGAAAAAGGCGGATGACCTGATGTATGCCTGCAAGTATAATCACAAGAAAGCCCGGGGACTGATCTAGCCATACTCCCGAACGGTGATTTTCCCGCATAGCACGAGTCGTCCTGTTATGCGATATGTGCTGTGCAGAAATTATAAAATCGTAACATACGACAGTATATGCTGCGGGCACAGCCGGGGCATTTTCGGTGAGACCCGGCGAAAAAAGGCGATGTAAGGGAGCCGACATTTTCAAGTTGGCTCTTTTATTATAAGGGAAAATAGGCTATACTATAATAGATTCAAATCTGTATGTTGCACATTCAGATCCGCATTAGGGGATATTGCAGGCACAGCCGGGGTTTGGCCCGGGTCAGACTCCGGTTATGCAGGCAGAGGTAAGTTCAAGGGAAAAGGGGAAAGGGATTATGATACATACGCTGATACCGGAGGGCTATGCGTCCCTCGCCGCATTTGTGGGGATTTTGTTTGCATTTCTGGCGACCATCGTCGCCATATCCAGGCTGGGAACCTACCTGCCCAAGGACGCAGGGCGGGATTTCGCCCATGACGGCAAGCTGTCGGCGGGTAAGCCCAGGGGGGCGGGCATTATCTTTGTGCTGGCCTTTGTGGTGGCAGCGGTGCTGGTTGTTCCTTTTTCCATGGAGAACGGCATCTATCTGGTGCTGGTGATTATCAGCATGATGACGGGTTTTCTGGACGATGCCTCCAAGAGCCCCTGGGGGGAGTACAAGAAAGGATTTCTGGATCTCTGTGTGGCAGCTTTGGTGGCGATCACTTTTCTGCATTACAATTCCAGTGTGGTGGAGTTGGCTATGTTCGGCGTGAAATTCACGATGCCCCCGGTGGTTTTTGCCCTGTTGGCGGTGGTACTGGTGTGGACCTCGGTGAATGTGACCAACTGCTCCGACGGCGTGGACGGACTGTCGGGCACGCTGACGATCATCACATTGATGACTATCTATATCATTGATCAGGTGAAGGCTCTGGCCGGGGATTTTTCCTTTATGATCCTGCTCTTTGCGGTCTGCATCCTGGGGTATCTGTGGTACAATGCCACTCCCAGCCGCCTGTTGATGGGGGATGCGGGTTCCAGGGCCATGGGGTTGTTTATCAGTATCTCTGTCTTGAAAACGGGATGTCCGTTTTTGTATATTCCGGTGGCGCTGGTACTGATTCTGGACGGCGGGCTGGGGCTTTTGAAGGTTGCGCTGCTGCGCTTTATGAAGATTCATATCCTGACGCATGTGAGGACGCCGCTGCATGACCATGTGCGGAAGGTATGGGACTGGTCGAATACCCAGACGGTGTTCCGGTTTGCGATTATTCAGATTATTTTGGCGGTGGCGGTAATTTATGCGGTGAAATAGACGGTTAAGGGGGCTGGCAAGGGCGGGAAGGAAAATCTGACCGTTCGGGAGTATATAATCAACGACCTTGGAAATTTCCCTTGAAGCCTTGCGAAAGCTTGCGTATATGGTTTTCGCAGGAGTTGAAAACAGAAATGCCAATATTGTTTACCATAGGCAGAAAGAAGGAAGAGTATGTACGACAAATTGACAGAGAGTGATATACGGAAGATGGAGGAGGAGATCGAACACCGGCGGCTGGTGGTGCGGCCCAGGCTTTTGGAGGATGTGAAGGAGGCCAGGGCGCACGGGGATCTCAGCGAGAATTTCGAGTACTATGCGGCCAAGAAGGCCAAGAACCAGAACGAGAGCCGGATACGGTATCTGGAACGTATGATCCGCACGGCCCAGGTGATTTCGGATGCCTCGGCGGAGGACGAGGTGGGTATGAATAACACGGTGACGGTGGAGATGCTGGACGACGGCAGCGTGGAGAAGTACCGGATTGTCACCACGGTCCGGGGGAATTCCCTGGAGGGGCTGATCAGCAACGAGTCCCCGCTGGGGCGGGCGCTGCTGGGCCACAAGGTGGGGGACGTGGTGCATGTGCAGGTGAATGATGCCATCGGCTATGAGGTCAGGATCAAGGAGATCGAAAATACAGAGGACGATGACAGCGTAGGGCTGAGGAGTTTTTAAGGATGAAAAAATATTTTTTGTTTGATTTGGACGGCACGCTGACAGATCCCAAGGTAGGGATCACCACCTGCGTGCAGTATGCTTTACATAGCTTAGGCATCGAGGAGCCGGATTTGGACAGGCTGGAGCCTTTTATAGGGCCGCCGCTAAAGGACAGCTTTATGGAGTTTTACGGGATGGATGAGGAGCAGGCCCGGAGGGCTGTGGAGAAATACCGGGAGCGTTTCAGCGACAAGGGGCTCTTTGAGAATGAAATCTATCCGGGTATGGCCTCCATGCTGAAGCTGCTCAGCGAAAAGGGCTTCCGTCTGGCGGTGGCATCCAGCAAGCCCACAGTGTTTGTGGAGAAGATCCTGGAGCATTTTGATATCCGTCAGTATTTCAGAGTGGTGGTGGGGAGTGAACTGGACGGCAGCCGCACCGACAAGGACCAGGTGGTGGCGGAGGCTCTGCGCCAGCTTTTTGGCCCCAAGCCCATTCTCTATAATGAGGTATATATGATCGGCGACCGCCGGTTTGACGTGGAGGGCGCCCGGGCCGTGAAGGTGGAGAGTGTGGGCGTGGCCTATGGCTATGGCGGCATGGAGGAACTGAGGGAGGCTCATGCGGATTACATTGTGGAGAGCGTGGAGGAACTGCAGGAGTTCCTGCTGCGGGAACTGTGTGAGGTGCGCCCCAAGGGCTTTATGGGTGCCATCGGCCCTCTGCTGTTTCCCTTCCTGCTGTTTCTGATGCTCCGGCAGGCGGCCTCCTACGGTGCCATGTGGCTGGCGGTGACGGTGGAACCCATGGTGCCCCAGGGGCTGTGGCAATGGCTTTACTACTATGAGGCGGAAACCGGGGAACTGGGGTATACGGGGAATCTGGGCGGTATTATGAGTGCCCTGTCCTATGCGGCGGCCGGGCTTGCCCTGCTCCCCACGGCCCTGCCCGTGCTGCGGGAGGCCAGGAAGCGTATGGCCTTAAGCCATCTGCGCAGGGAGCGCCCAAGGAACTATATCATTGCCCTGCTGGTCAGCGGCTGCGCCGTGCTGGGGCTGAATTTACTGTTCGACCTGACAGGTATCATCGACAATTCAGCAGCCTACCAGGCTGTGGCAGCGGGCCAGCTGTCCGCCTCCCTGGCGGTGGGGCTGATCTGCTATGGCGTCGTCTCCCCTCTGGCGGAGGAACTGGTATTTCGCGGTATTGTGTACAATGAACTGAAAAGAAGTTACAGGCTTCCTCTGGCCATGCTGATATCCGCCCTGTTGTTTGGTCTGTACCACATGAACCCGGTCCAGGGTGTATATGGTTTTATCATGGGCTTGCTGCTTGCCTATCTTTATGAGTACTTTGGCAGCTTCCTCTGGCCGGTGCTGGTACACATGCTGGCAAACGGCCTGGCCTACGTGATGAGCAATACCAATGTGACAGGCACCTTTATTTACGGCTGGCCTTCCGCCATTGTGTGTGCTGCAGTGACAATAGTGGGAATCAAACTGCTGGATTTTGACAAAAGGAGATTGAAAGGCCCTGTTGTCGAATAATCCGACAATTCTCTGAAAAGTTTTTATTTACAGATCGGAAAAAAGGATGTATAGTGTATGTTAAGTAAGTCGCAATGAGGTGCATAAAGGTCTCATTGCGTCTTTTTTTGTTTCGCCGGAATTTCGGATATGCGGAACTTATGACAGCATATTGCCGGATGTCGCACCGATCCATATGCGGACGCCCAAGCGGCTGCATGTGGATCGCGGACATTGTGTGTCGGCAGGCAACATGCGGAACTATTCATAAAAAAGGAGAACGGATACATGTTTGAGGTGAAAAATGAGCTTCCCCAGGCTCCTCTGTACCGGGAGGAGTTTGAGCATGACAACTGCGGCATAGGAGCCTGCGTGAATATAAGGGGGGAGAAGAGCCATACCGCAGTGGAGAATGCCCTGAAGATTGTAGAAAATCTGGAGCATAGGGCGGGCAAGGACGCAGAGGGAAAGACCGGGGACGGCGTGGGCATATTGACCCAGGTGCCCCACCGGTTCTTTAAGCGAGTGACCCGGGCCCTGGGCATAGAGATCGGCGGGGAGAGGGAGTACGGCGTGGGCATGTTCTTCTTCCCACAGGAAGAACTGCGCCGCAACCAGGCCAGGAAGATGTTTGAGATCATTGTGGAAAAAGAGGGCTTGAAGTTCCTGGGCTGGAGAGAAGTTCCCACTTTTCCCAATGTGCTGGGCCACAAGGCGGTGGAGTGTATGCCCTGTATTATGCAGGCTTTTGTGGAGAAGCCTGCGGATGTATCCCCAGGGCTGGACTTTGACCGCAGGCTCTATATCGTCCGCAGGGTGTTCGAGCAGTCCAGCGACGACACCTATGTGGTGTCCCTGTCCAGCCGGACCATTGTGTACAAGGGCATGTTTCTGGTGGGGCAGCTGAGAACTTTTTTTGCGGATCTACAGAGCCAGGACTTTACCTCGGCCATTGCCATCGTCCATTCCCGCTTTTCCACCAATACGAACCCCAGCTGGGAGAGGGCCCACCCCAACCGCTTCATCGTACATAATGGGGAGATTAACACGATCCGGGGCAATGCGGACAAGATGCTGGCCCGGGAGGAGAATATGTCCTCCGAGCATCTGAAGGGGCAGCTTCACAAGGTGCTGCCCGCCATCAGCAAGACCGGCTCCGATTCTGCCATGCTGGATAACACGCTGGAATTTTTGGTGATGAGCGGCATGGAACTGCCTCTGGCGGTGATGATTGCCATCCCGGAGCCCTGGAGTGGCGACAGGGCCATGTCCCAGAGCAAGAGGGATTTCTACCAGTATTATGCCACCATGATGGAACCCTGGGACGGTCCGGCCTCCATTCTGTTTTCCGACGGGGATGTGATGGGGGCGGTTCTGGACCGAAACGGCCTGCGTCCCTCCCGGTATATGATCACCGAGGACGGACAGCTGATCCTGGCCTCGGAGGTGGGGGTGCTGGATATGGATCCCGCCAAAATCATAAAAAAGGATCGCCTGCGTCCCGGCAAGATGCTGCTGGTGGACACCGTCAGGGGGGAGGTCATAGACGACGACCGGCTGAAGGAGGGCTATGCTTCCAGGCAGCCCTACGGAGAATGGCTGGACAGCAATCTGGTGGAGCTTCATGACTTAAAGATCCCCAACCGGCGGGTGCCCGAGTACGGGTGTGAGGAGAGGCAGCGGATGCAGAAAGCCTTTGGCTATACCTATGACGAGTTGAAGACCGGCATCCTGCCCATGGCTGAGAAAGGCGGGGAGGCCATCGCCGCCATGGGCGTGGACACTCCCCTGCCGGTGCTGAGTAAGACCCATCATCCGCTGTTCCACTATTTTAAGCAGCTGTTTGCCCAGGTGACCAATCCGCCCATCGACGCCATCCGGGAGGAGATTGTGACCTCCACCACCGTGTACATCGGTGCGGAGGGAAATCTGCTGCGGGAATCCCCGGAGAACTGCAAGGTGCTGAAGGTGAACAATCCGATCCTGACCACCACGGATTTGCTGAAGATCAGGGAGATGAAGGTGGAAGGCTTCCGGGTGGAAGTGGTTCCCATCACTTACTATAAAAATACCAGCCTGGAGCGGGCCATTGACCGGCTGTATGTGGAGGCGGACCGGGCTTATAGGGACGGTGCCAATGTGCTGATCCTGTCCGACCGGGGCGTGGACGAGAACCATGTGGCCATCCCCTCCCTTCTGGCGGTGTCGGCGCTGAACCAGTACCTGGTGCGCACCGGGAAGCGCACCCGTGTGGCGTTGATCCTGGAATCCGGCGAGCCCAGAGAGGTGCATCACTTTGCCACGCTGCTGGGCTACGGGGCCTGTGCAGTCAATCCCTATCTGGCCCAGGAGTCCATCAGGGAACTGATCGACAACAATATGCTGGATAAGGACTACTATGCGGCGGTGGACGACTATAATAACGCTGTACTACACGGCATCGTGAAAATCGCTTCCAAGATGGGGATCAGCACCATCCAATCCTACCAGGGCTCCAAGATTTTTGAGGCCATAGGCATTGCCCCGGAGGTGATTGAGCGCTATTTTGCGGGCACCGTGAGCCGGGTGGGAGGTATCACGGTAAAGGATATAGAGAGGGATATGGATCGGCTGCATTCCATGGCCTTTGACCCCCTGGGGCTTTACAATGATCTGACCCTGGACAGCCCGGGCCATCACAGGCTGCGCAGCGGCGGCGAGGAGCATCTCTACAACCCGGCCACTATCCATCTGCTGCAGGAGTCCACCAGGCGGGGGGACTATGAGATGTTCAAACAGTATACCGCCCTGGTGAATGACGAGGGATCGGTGAAGAATCTGCGGGGGCTGATGGATTTTGCCTATCCGAAAAAGGGTGTCCCGCTGGAATCCGTGGAGTCGGAGGAGAGCATTGTGACCCGGTTTAAGACAGGGGCCATGTCCTACGGTTCCATCTCCAAGGAGGCCCATGAGACCATGGCCATTGCCATGAACCGCCTCCATGGCAAAAGCAACTCCGGCGAGGGAGGCGAGGAGCCGGAGCGGCTTAACACATCGCCGGACGGCGAAAACCGCTGTTCCGCCATCAAGCAGGTAGCCAGCGGGCGTTTCGGCGTGACCAGCCGCTATCTGGTCAGCGCCCAGGAGATCCAGATCAAGATGGCCCAGGGGGCAAAGCCCGGCGAGGGCGGGCATCTGCCCGGCAACAAGGTATATCCCTGGATTGCCAGGACCAGACATTCCACTCCCGGCGTGTCCCTGATCTCCCCGCCGCCGCACCACGATATTTACTCCATCGAGGATCTGGCGCAGCTGATCTATGACCTGAAAAATGCCAACACCCGGGCAAGGATCTCCGTGAAGCTGGTGTCCGAGGCGGGAGTGGGCACCGTGGCGGCAGGCGTGGCCAAGGCAGGGGCCCAGGTGATTCTGGTATCCGGCTATGACGGGGGCACGGGCGCGGCCCCCAGAAGCTCCATCCACAATGCGGGCCTTCCCTGGGAACTGGGGCTGGCGGAGACGCACCAGACCCTGATTATGAACGGCCTCCGGGGCAGGGTGCGCATCGAGACCGACGGCAAGCTCATGAGCGGCCGGGATGTGGCTATCGCGGCCATTCTGGGGGCGGAAGAGTTTGGCTTTGCCACGGCTCCTCTGGTGACTATGGGCTGTGTCATGATGCGGGTGTGCAATCTGGACACCTGTCCGGTGGGGGTGGCTACCCAGAACCCGCAGCTGCGCAGGAACTTTAAGGGCAAACCGGAGTATGTGGAGAATTTCATGCGCTTTATCGCCCGGGAACTGCGGGAATATATGGCCCGTCTGGGAGTGAAAACCGTGGATGAACTGGTGGGCCGCACGGACCTGCTGAAGGTGCGGGAGGATCTGACCCGGCGGCAGCAGGAGGTGGATCTGTCCCGGATTTTGGATAATCCCTATGCGGGAAAGAAGAGTGCTGCGATTTTTGATCCGAAGCAGGTATATGACTTCGAACTGGAGGAAACATTGGATGAAAAAGTATTGCTGAAGCAGCTTTCCAGGGCCCTGGAAGCAGGGCAGAAGCGCAGTGTCTCCGTGGACGTGGGCAACACGGACAGGGCCTTCGGCACTATTCTGGGCAGCGAGGTCACCAGAAGGTTTGGGGATACGCTGGAGGAGGACACTTACCATGTACAGTGCAATGGCTCCGGCGGGCAATCCTTTGGGGCATTCATCCCCAGGGGACTGACCCTGGAGCTTGTCGGGGATTCCAACGATTATTTTGGAAAGGGCCTGTCCGGCGGCAAGCTGGTGGTCTATCCGCCCAGGGGAAGTCGCTTTAAGGCGGAGGAAAATATTATCATCGGCAATGTGGCCATGTATGGGGCCACCGGCGGCAAGGCGTTTATAAACGGCGTGGCGGGGGAGCGTTTCTGTGTGCGAAACTCCGGAGCCAGGGCTGTGGTAGAGGGCGTGGGCGACCACGGCTGTGAGTATATGACCGGTGGCTGCGTGGTGGTGCTGGGGCGCACCGGCAAAAACTTTGCCGCAGGTATGAGCGGCGGCGTGGCCTACGTGCTGGACGAGGGAAACGATCTGTACAGGCGGCTGAACAAGGAAATGGTTTCCTCCTATGAGATCACTTCCAAATATGATGTGCAGGAGTTGAAGGAGATGCTCCGGGAGCATGTGGCGATGACGGGCTCCGCCAAGGGCCGGGAGGTGCTGGAGCATTTCGGGGAGTATCTGCCCAGGTTCAAGAAGATCATTCCACACGACTATGAGCGGGTGCTTAAAACGATCGTGCAGATGGAGGAGAAGGGCCTTAGTGCGGAGCAGGCGCAGATCGAAGCGTTCTACGCCAACACGCGGAAATAAGGATTTACATGTTTCCGCACTGATTGATTGCCCGGACACCTGAAGCGGCTGGAGCGTTATGATCATGCCCCGGGTTTTTGTGCTGGAAGGGGACGTGCGGAACATTATACTAACGAGCGCTGAGATTTTCCAACTCCTGCACGGCACATGCCGCAAAGCTGGGCAATGTGCGCCGCGCAGAAAGGAAAATCTAATCGGTTGTGAGTATAATGCTGACGAGCGCTGAGATTTTCCAGCTCCTGCACGGCACATGCCGCATAGCTGGGCAATGTGCGCCGCGCAGAAAGGAAAATCTAATCGGTTGTGAGTATAAT
>CAMWSA010000046.1 GCA_947176785.1 uncultured Lachnospiraceae bacterium | reverse complement strand
TTCTTCTTCTCTTTATCATGAATTATCGCTCCCTTCTTCAACAGAATTAAAATATCCAAGTTCTTTACCATTATACCTTACTCGAAATTTTCCACTCTTTGGTTTATTGATTCCATTTGGCAAGTTATCTTTATTTGGTTTATGTACGAACAACATATTTTTTCTTTGTGGAACGATTAAACATGTTTTTGATATTTCGTCAATAGTTTTTAATCATTTTTAATATCAATTAAATGCTATAAAAATTGTCTTTATACAAGTTAATTAAACCACATATAGCAAGTTTTTCTTTATCATCATCTATTTTATTTTCGTCTAAAGAATCACAACTGCCCATATATTTATACACACCATCAGAACACAAAAATAATGAATAACCTGTGGTATTACCACCAAAAAATTATTTTGTCCACCTCTGTGCATAACACATATTGTCTCACCACCACCCAACTTAACAAGGTCTTCCATTGCAGTTTTTTTAGTTTCATCCAAATCAGATTTGTATCCATCATAAAAGACAACTTCATAAACTTGTAAAGAATCTGGATTCTTCAAATTTAGTATTAAGCCTCTTTTCTCTTTCGGCTGTATCCAGCACATCCAACACAATCTTTACAATGATATGCATTGGAGCATCACAGCAATCACCCAAAGCGTAGTCCAATTCTTCTTTAATTCTATCAATATTATCCCGACTAACTGTTAAATTTGCCATATTATTTTCCATCCTTTCTACAATTTTTTATCGAACATATGTCTGATTACCTTTTTGATTACCTAACAATTCCAGACAATAAAAAAACCTTGAAAATTCAAGGTTTTTCTAAGCTGCTGACGGGAATCGGACCCGTGACCTCCGCACTACCAATGCGACGCTCTACCGACTGAGCCACAGCAGCAGGTTTTGATGATCTCTCAACCACAAAAGCTATTTTATCAGAAGGAACTGCATTTGTCAACATAAATTGAACAAATTCTTAATACAATTTTTAACAAAATATGCAAAGCTATAAATACTTGTTCTTGGCCTTACGGAGTAGAAAGCGCACCTGGTACCCCTGCTGCTCGCACAGGGTGTTGATCACTGCCTCCGCCTCCTGGGCCGCATTGTCATTGACACAGAAAATACAATAGCCCTTCTTCCGGCCCAGGCGGAAAATACCGCCCTTGTTCCATCGAATGAAATAGGATATCCTGTTCTGCAATAATTCCCTCTCAATGGCCTGCTTGCAATCCGGGTCACCCACCTCACACAGTTCTATCTCATTATTCACTTTTACCATACTATATAATGTCTGCTGCATCTGTCCCATCCCCACATATCCGAAATGCCGCCCCAACACATGTAGGACTGATAGGATTATAGCACATCAAAGAAGCTTTTTCAAGTTCCTTATTCCAGCATAGCAAGCCATATTGCAAGCACTTATTGCAAGCCACGCCTGCGATGCTGCGTGAATGCACACCGGAGGCTTCACTTCCAAGCCCTGCACCCATAACTCTCCCTCATCTGACTGAGAATATAGGGCTTCAGTTCCCCTGCTGTGATCTGCCCTATATCGGGAAAGCTGACGCTTGCCATAAAACAGACAATCTGGGAACTCACCGCATAGCAAAGATACCCTATGGGCAGATCGGTCCGCAGTTCTCCCCTCTCCATGCCCTCCCGGATCATATTGCGCAGCATCGTCACCAATGTATAGTCTTCCTGTCCCGCCTCCCTGATCCGCTCCTGTAGCTTTAATCCGCAGATGGAGGTTTCCGTCAGTAGATGAATAAAACGCAGAAAACACTCCCGCTCCGCCATCTTCTCCTCCAGCACCTCCAGCAGGTATTCCATCTGATCAAAAAAGCCGGTGCGCCGGGCCAATTCCGCCGACACCTCCTCCTGTATGCATACCATCACGTGCAGGATGGCACTGACGATGATCTCCTCCCGGGTGTCAAAATAGTCATAGGCCGTACCCTTGCCAATCCCCGCTTTGCTGGTGATATCCGACACCTTGAGAGTGCGGATATCCGCCCCCTCAAGAATCAGTTCCATCACCCCCTGATAAAGCTGCCGCACCTTATCCGGTATCTGTTCCTTTGGCTCAAATCCCGTTATCTTCCTCATCTCCATATTTACCTCTACCCGCATATCGCAGGCCTCGCCTGCGATATTCCTAAATGCGTGTTTGGATATATAACATCCAAATTTGTCTCTTCGTGGAATCCGGAATTTGGCTAAACCAAGCTCCCGTTGTGCCGGTGATCCTGGATCTATTCGTTCCTGGCCGGCTACTCCCCTTGGGCCTCTTCCTTTTCCGCCTTTGCCTTCTTAGGACGCTTTCTGCGCTTTTCTGGCGCTTCCGGTCTCCTCTTTTCCCGGATAAAAATATCATAGATGCAGGGGACCACCACCAGAGTAAGCAGTGTGCCGTACAACAGCCCTCCGATGGTGGTGACTGCCATGGGCTTTGCCATCTCTGCGCCCATGTCATCCGATAAGACCATGGTGGACAGGGCCAGGATCGTGGTCAGCGCCGTCATCAGCACAGGCCGCAGCCTGGTTCTGCCTGCCGTCAGGATGGCCTGGCGCTTTTCCATGCCCTGCTCCCGCAGCTGGTTCATATAGTCGATCAGCACAATACCGTTATTGACGATGATACCCGCCAGCATCACAAAGCCGATCAGGGCGATGACGCTGATCTCGCTGCCGCTGAAAAACAGCCCCAGCAGGCCGCCGGTAAAGGCCAGCGGTATCGTGAACATGATGATAAAGGGCAGCAGCAGGGACTGGAACTGGGCCACCATGATCAGGTACATGAACACAACGGCCAGCAGCAGCATCAGAAGCACCTGGCTGATGGCGTCGTTGATCATCTCATTTTCCCCGGAAAATACCAGGCTGTAGCCTTCCGGCACAGAAAAGCCAGCCAGCCTGGCCTCCACTTTAGTGGACACCTGGCCCACATTGTAGCCGTCGGCAATGGACGCAGATACCTCGATATAACGGTTCTGGTCCGCGCGATTGATGGAGCTTAAGGACACCGCGGAGGAAAGCCGGGCAATCTCTGACAGGGGGATTTCCACCTCCTTGCCCTCCCCGTCCGTCCCCTTGATGGGCAGATCGGCCATCATGGCCCTGGTCAGCTGTGAATCGCCGCCGTTGGACACATAGACCACGTAATCCTTATCCGCTGCCGCAAGGGTGGTGGCGTTGCTGGAATCCGCCAGCTTGGGGGCGATCTGAGCGAACACCTGGGCCACGGTCAGTCCATACTGCACCGCTTTTTCCCTGTCAACGGTGATCCGCAGTTCCTCGCCGCTCTCGGCCATGCCGTCGGAGACCTGGCTGGTTCCCTCCACGGACTCCACGATGGCCGCCACTTCCCCTGCAATCTGCCGCAGCATATCCAGTTCCCGACCCCGTATCTGTATGGAGATGCCGCTGCCTCCCATGGCGCTCATATCCATGCTGGAGGTGTCAACCGTGATCTCTGCTTCCAGATCCGCCGTCCTGTCCAGGATCTCCTGGGCAAGCTCCTCATTGCTGTGCTTTTTGTCCTCCCGGGCCACCACATAGATATCCGTGCTGTGGGTACTGCTGTTGCCGCCCCCGGTCAGCATGGACAGGGATGAGGTACTGGCCATGGCACCCACATCCGTGATATCCTCCATCTCCAGTATTCTCTCCACCACCGTATCCGTCAGGGTGCCGGTCTCCTCCAGGGTGGCATCCTCCGGCAATCTCACGCTGACGGTCATCTGCGTGGAATCCATATCGGACATAAAGGCCGTGCCGTTGGTCCAGGCCATGGCAAAGCTGATCCCCAGCATCGCCAGCGCCAGCACCAGCACCAGGCTCTTACACTTCAGCGCCCAGCCTAAAAACCGGGCATACCCCCCGGACATAGCGGCAAAGAACCGCCCCTCCTTCTGCTGCTTCGTTTTGGTCAGTACCTTGGAGGCCATGGCAGGAACCACCGTCAGGGCTATGATCAGGCTGGCCAGCAGTGAATAGGCAATGGTCAGGCCCATATCCACAAAAAGCTGCCTTGTGATACCCTCCGTGAAGACAATGGGCGCAAACACGCACACCGTGGTCATGGTGGAGGCGATAATGGAACCCGTCACCTCCCGGCTGCCCTCTATGGACGCCTCCAGGATGGACTTGCCCTCCCCCCGCATCCGGTAGATATTCTCGATCACCACGATGGAGTTGTCCACCAGCATACCAATGCCCAGAGCCAGGCCGGACAGAGAGATGATGTTCAGGGTCACGCCGCTGAAATACATACACACGATGGCCGTCACCAGGCTGATGGGGATGGAGAATGCCACCACCATGGTGGGACGCAAATCCTTCAAAAACACCAGCAAAATAACTATAGCCAGCAGGCCCCCCATCAAAATATTGCTCACGATAGAGTCCATCACCAGGTCAATATAGACTCCCTGGTCCATCAGTGTAATGACATGCAGGCTCTCATCCGCCTCCATCATATCCGAAAAACGCCCCAGCAGCAGGTCCGACACCGCTCCCGTGGAATAGCCCGTCTGTTTCTGGATGGAAAGCATACAGCCGGGGCTGCCGTTTACATTGGTATAAATCTCATCCAGATTATCGGTGAAAAAGACATCCGCCACATCCTCCAGGGTGATCACCGGCACTCCGTCCATATGTAAATCCATCAACGGCAGGGCCCTCAGTTCCTCCAGCGTAGCGGGCTTGTCCCCCACCCGCACCAGATAGTCTATACCGTCCTCCGTCACATAACCTCCCGGCATGGAAAAATTCTGGGCAGTCAGCAGATTCTTGATCATATCCACCGTGAGGATTTCCGTCATGTCCGCACTGTCATAGGCTTCCTGCCGCGCCTCCTCCAACTGCTTCACCCCCTCCTCCAGCTGCTCCCTGGCCGCGTCCAACTGTTCCTCCCCGGCCCTGATCTGTTCCTGGGCGGCATCCAACTGAATCCGGGCCAGTTCCATCTGATACTCTCCCAGGTTGATCTGGGAGGCAGCATTGGCAAATTCCACCGCGGCGGTCAATTCCCCCTTTTCCACCTCAATCAGGCCGCTGTTGACCTTGCCGAGATTCTCGTCCAAGGTGACAATGGTCCGGTTCACCATGGACTCGAAAGCAGACAGGCCCATGCCGTTGGTGAGGGCATTCATAGACTGCTCCAGGTTGCCCCGCTGGGAGAGAAGCTGCGTGTTTACGCCTGCGGTAATCAACCCCAGATTGATGTAGACCGTCTGAAAATTGTCCGGGTCAGACCAGTCAAGCTCTCTTAGGTCGGCAAGCATAGAGGCCGTCTGTTCATTGGAGTCCATCCGCTTTACGATATCGCTGGCAAAAAACCTGTCCTTCAGCTGATTGATCTGTCCTCTCGTCTCATCGTCAATATCCGCATCCGAACCGGATACGCTGAGCCCCCCTGTAAGCCTGTTATATTCCCTTATGTAGCTGTTGGTGCTTTCCTGTATCTTGTTGATCTCGTCTATGCCGGTCTGCAGCCCCCTGGCGGTGGCAAGATTGGCAGTCAGCGTCATCTTGGTTGACTCCAGGCTGGTCTTGGCGGTGAGCAGCTGGTTCTTGGTCTCCGCCAGCTTTGCCGCCGTCTCCTCCTGGGTCCTGCCCAGTTCCTCCTTGCCCTCCTGGAGATCCTTCTTACCACTATTGATCTCCCTGAGGCCATCCTTGATCTCTTTTTTTCCGTCCTCCAACTCCTGCTGGCCATTTTCCAGTTCCTGACGGCCTTCCTCCAGTTCCTCCTCCGCCTCCCGCATCTTATCGTCTATGGCTGCGTAAATCTGCCGGTTCAGCGCATCCACTTTCTCCTGGCGGATAATCACGTTGACGCTCTCCTGGAGCAGGCCCACGGCGCTGGCGCTGGCAACGCCCTCCAGGCTCTCTACCTCGGGCATCAACACATCGGTGACATACGCGCTGACCTGGGCATATTCCATATCCTCCACACCCACGGCCACCATCATCACCGGCAGCATATCCGGATTCAGCTTCATAATGATGGGATTGCCCACACTGTCGTCCCAATAGGACTTAATCTGATCCAGGTTTTCCCGAATTTCCAGCGACACCGCATTCATATCCGCCGACTGAGCAAACTCCAGAACCACCATGGAATAGTTCTCCGAGGAGACGGAACTGATGCTCTCTATGTTGCTGACCGTTGCCATGGATGACTCCACCGGCTTGGTCACCACCATCTCCACCGTCTCCGGGCTGGCACCCACATAGGTGGTCATGACAATCACATAGGGCAGGCTGATGTTGGGCAGCAAGTCCGTGGTCATGCGGGTAAAAGACACAACGCCCAGCACAATGGCCAGCACCACGCCCACCAGTACGGTATACGGTTTTTTTACGCTGAGTTTTGATATCATGATGCATTTTCCTTTCCGCTCGAAGATTATCCCGCACATTACAAGCTGTGCATATATTTTGCCCGAATAAGGGTTATACTAACGGTTTCCAAGATTTTCCATATCCAATCCGCCGTCCGACCGGCCAGTCGGTCGCCTGTTTAAAATTATATGCCCCCACCGGCGTAAAGTCAATTGACAAGCCCGTATATATTCTTAAAAAAAAATAAAGAAGACCCTATAGCATCTTCTTTATCTTGCTCTTAAGCCGCTGCAGCGCATTGTCTGTGGATTTCTCCTCCCGGCCCAGCACCCTGGCGATCTGGCTGTAACTCATGCCGGTAAGGTACAGGTCCAGCACCTGTTTTTCAAAGCTGCTGAGTTCCTTTTCGATCTGTGCTTCCAGGTATTCCACCCGCTCCCGGTCAATAAACAAAGTCTCCGGATTCTGATCCTGGTCCGGGGACAATGCCTCCGCCAGTTCCATCTCCTCGCTGTCCCCCTGGCTGAGGCCGCTGCCATAGAGAGACACATAGGTATTGAGCGGCCAGTGCTTCTGTCTGTGAGATGCCTGCACCGCCGTGTACATCTGCCGGCTGATGCACAGATCCGCAAAAGTGTAAAAGCTGGCATCCCTGCCGCAGTCATAATCCCGGATGGCCTTGTACAGGCCGATCATTCCCTCCTGGATCAAATCCTCGTTGTCCCCGCCCAGGATATACATGGATTTGGCCTTGCTGCGCACCAGGTTCTTATACTTGTCCATAATGTAGTCCGTGATATGGCTGTCTCCGCCCCGCAGGCGGTCTATCAGTTCCTCATCGCTGAACTGACTGTACTCCTGTTCCATGACACTCCCTCCGGTTCACCCTCTGCCGCCTGTCCGGTATCCCGCTCCGAAAAACCTGTCTGGTCTCCCATCGCACCGCATCTCCCCGCTCTGCCCTGGTATGTCCCAGACATATGTCGGCAGTGCATAGCACCGTCAGTGACTGACATAGCCGGGCAGTACACAGCACCGTCAGTCACTGACTTAGCCGGCAGTACACAGCACCGTCAGTCGCTGACTTAGCCGGCAGTACACAGCACCGTCAGTCACTGGCTTAGCCGGGCAGTACACAGCACCGTCAGTCGCTGACTTTACCGGCAGTACACAGCACCGTCAGTCGCTGACTTAGCCGACAACGCCCCCTGGAAACACTTTATATAAGCCGCTGTCTCACAATCTCATAAGCCAGCACTCCGGCAGCCACGGAGGCATTCAGCGAGTCAATTTCCCCCTTCATGGGGATGGCCGCAATCATATCGCATTTTTCCCTGACCAGACGGCCCACACCCTCTCCCTCGCTGCCAATTACCAGGCCAATGGGTCCCTTCAGATTCAGATCATACATCCGGGTGCCTGCCATGTCCGCGCAGACAAACCAGATGCCTGCCTTTTTCAGTTCCTCAATGGTCTGGGCGAGATTGGTGACCCGGGCCACCGGTGTGTAATTCAGCGCTCCCGCCGAGGTACGGGCCACAGTGGCTGTCAGGCCCGCCGCCCTGTTTTTAGGGATGATAACCCCATGGGCCCCCGCCAGATTGGCGGTCCGGATGATGGCTCCCAGATTGTGAGGATCCTCGATATTGTCCAGCAAAAACAAAAAGGGTTCCTCGCCCCTGGCCTCCGCCGCCGCCAGAATATCCTCCAGCCGGGCATACTCATAGGCCCCCGCCACCGCAATAACGCCCTGATGCTTCCCTGTCTCCGACATCTGATCCAGTCTTTCCCTGGTCACATATTTGATCAGGGTCTCCTGTTTTCTGGCCTCCCGCTTGATGGTCATAACCGGGCCGTCCTGGCAGCCGTCCTGGATGTATATTTTGTCAATGGGCTTTCCGCTGCGATAAGCTTCAAGCACCGCATTCCTGCCCTCTATTGTCTGCTCCTGATATCCCATGGGTATTCTCCTGTTTATGCTCATGAACGATTGGCTTTTCCCTCCTGTACGGCGCAAGTTGCCCGCCTATGCGACATATGCCGCATGGGGATTGGAAAATCTTACGCCATACCCGCTCTTATATGGCACGTTCCGGAAATGTGCTGTTTTATAGTTTCATGCCGATCCGGGTGATGCCTTCCCGCACCAGTTCCAGCAGTCGCTCCGTACGCCCTGTCATGTACAGATAACCCAGCAGTGCCTCCATCCCGGTGGCCTTACGGTATTCCCTCAAGGATGCGTTTTTCGCCCTGGTGTTGAATTTTGCATTGCAGCCCCAACGGTAGGTATTTGCCTCCTCCTGCGTCAGGATCTCCGTCAGGGCATCTATCATCTTGGCCTGGGTGCTTGCTTTTACATACTGCGTCGTATGTCTGTGCAGATCATTGGCCGGGCGGTTGCCACGCTCCACCACCACTGTGCGGATCACCAGATCGTATATGGCATCCCCAATATAGGCCATGGTCAACGGCGAATAAGTCCGAATATCCACTTCTTTGCACTGGAAATGGCTGCGGATCTGTTCTGACAGATTCATGCTTTCTTCCATTTTACACCCTCTCGTGTATCCTCCAGCAGAATTCCCTTCTCCAGCAGCTGGGCCCTTATGGCATCTGCCCTGGCAAAGTTCTTCTCCTTTTTGGCGGCTTTCCGCTCCTCGATCCTGGCAAGGATATAACTCTCCAGTTCCGCATCCACCTGTTGATCAGCGTTCTTCGCCGCATGGGCGGTGGTCAGGTTCAGGGACAGAACCCTGTCAAAATCCTCCGC
This sequence comes from uncultured Lachnospiraceae bacterium, assembly GCA_947176785.1. GTDB lineage: Bacteria > Bacillota > Clostridia > Lachnospirales > Lachnospiraceae > Acetatifactor. The sequence goes on along the minus strand of CAMWSA010000046.1, from coordinate 4,618 downwards.
CAGCGCATACTTGGTGGCATCGGACATATCCTCCTTCAACATATCGTACAATACGGTGAGGGCCATGGAGGAATTCAAATCATCACAGAGAGCCTGCTCAAACCTGGTTTTGTAAGCGGCATATTTTCCCTGGTCCACGTCGCCCTCCCGCTGCAGCGCCGCAATGCGCTTTACCAGCTTGTCATAGGCGGCGGTCATATTGTCAAGCACCTCATAGGAAATTTCCAGGGGCTTACGATAGTGGGACTGCAGACAGAACATACGGTACACCAGGGGATCATAGCCTTTATTCTCCAGAAAGGACACTGTCAGGAACTCCCCGCTGGACTTGCTCATCTTGCTGGTCTTCCCCTTCTCAATCAAATGATGTACATGGAACCAGTAATTACACCATTTATGTCCCAGATAGGACTCGCTCTGGGCAATCTCGTTGGTGTGGTGTGGAAAGATATTGTCCACGCCGCCGCAGTGTATATCCATATATTCGCCCAAGTGTTTCATGCTGATGCAGGAGCATTCGATATGCCAGCCCGGATATCCCAGGCCCCAGGGGCTTTCCCATTTCAACTCCTGAGCATCAAACTTGGACTTGGTGAACCACAGCACAAAATCACTCTTATTGCGCTTGTTTGCGTCCTCGTCCACATCGTCCCGCACCCCCACCAATAACTCCTGCTCGCTGTGGTTGGACAGCACATAGTACTCCTTAAGCCGGGATGTGTCAAAATAGATATTTCCGCCCTGCTCATAGGCATATCCCTTCTCCATCAGTGTCTGGATCATATGGATAAACTCCGAAATACAGTTGGTGGCAGGTTCCACCACATCGGGCGTTTTTATATTCAGCTTGCCGCAGTCATTGAAAAAGGCTTCCGTGTAAAAACGGGCAATCTCCATGACGGATTTATGCTCCCGCTTTGCGCCCTTCAGCATCTTGTCCTCGCCGGTATCCGCATCACTGGATAGATGCCCCACATCCGTGATATTCATGACCCTCTTTACATCATACCCGAGATAGCGCAGGGTTTTCTCCAGCAAATCCTCCATGATATAGCTGCGCAGATTGCCGATATGGGCAAAATGATATACCGTGGGGCCACAGGTATACATAGCCACTCTGCCCTCCTCGTTGGGGATAAAGGTTTCGACTTTTCTGGTCAAAGTATTGTAAAAACGCAATTTGTTCTCCATATAAAACACCCTCTTTTTTGTATTTTTAATCACGGCCGCCAAGATTTTCCGGAAAATCTTAGCGATTGCGAGTATAGGTTCCTTCCCCGCACTGCAGCGCCCCTGTGGGAAAGAAAGATCTATCTACATGGCAAAAGCAGATGAAGCTTTTTTCCGGACACCTTTGCCCTGAGGCTGCTTGGCTGAAGCTGCTTGGATTTCCTGATGGCTTTTTCTGGCTGTTCAGAACTCCGCATCTGATTCGCCGCGCCATACAGATAGAATAAATCCCGTCCAAATAGGACCATCCATAATTTGCGCACTTATATGCTTTATAATCCTTATTGTCTTCGAATTATATTCCCTGTCCTCTGAATTCAATCCTTACATCTTCGGGCCTTCTTTTTTCGGTCTGCCCCTGCAGCCGCCTGATCTCCTGCTCCATGGTGAGCAGCCGGTTAGTCAGTTCTGTGTTGGCTTTCATTAAGCCGGCAATATCCTCTCTGACAGGGTCCGGCAGCGCCTGGTCCAAGTCCTCCCTGGGCAGCGCCTGGTTCCTGCGTTTGACCACCCGCCCCGGCACCCCCACTACAGTGGAGTCCGGCGGCACCTCGGCCAGCACTACGCTCCCGGCTCCAATCTTGGAATTGGCTCCGATGGTAAAAGACCCCAGGACCTTGGCTCCTGCACTGATCATGACATTGTCCTCCACCGTGGGATGCCGTTTGCCATGTTCCTTGCCGTTGCCGCCCAGCGTCACACCCTGATAAATCGTCACATTGTCCCCGATCACTGCCGTCTCTCCGATAATCACCCCGTTACCGTGATCAATAAAAAGCCCCTTGCCTATACGGGCACCGGGATGTATCTCTATGCCCGTTTTGCGCACACCTCGCTGGGATATATATCTGGCCAGGAAAAAATGTTTTTTCAGATAGAGCTTGTGTGCAATGCGATAGTGCATCATGACCTTGAAGCTTGGATATAAAAACACTTCCATGGAAGAATGTATCGCAGGATCACGCTCCTTGATTATCTGAATCTCCTCCCGGATATTCCGAATCAAGCCCATCTCATTAACTCCCATCCGCCCGCTATGGCAGGCAGTCTTTCCTTTCCCCACAATAGAAAACACACTCAGCCAATTTTCTACTGTAATGAACAAAGACGGATAAACTCATCCCTGATGACGAATTTATCCGCCTATCGCTTTTGCTTTCCTACTATTCAGCATATGCAAAAAGGAAGGATTTGTCAACTGTTTTTTCAAAATCCGGCTTATACCGCTGACACTGCCATTATTTTCGCATCTTGACCATTAAGCAGCTTCACACGGTTCATCGTTTCGCAACACACTGCCTACATTCTCGGACATCCGCCACACCCCTGGCATTTGGCGGAAGACGCGTCCTCCAGGGCCAGGTTGAAGGGGCTGGTCAACAGGCAGATGGCCTGCGAGGATATCCCCTCCCCGCTTCCCGTGAAGCCCAGGCCCTCCTCTGTGGTGGCCTTCACATTCACCTGCTCTACGGTAATCCCCAGAACGCGGGCAATATTTTCCCGCATGGTGTCTATATGGGGGCGCATTTTGGGGGCCTGGGCTATGATGGTGGCATCAATATTCTCTATAAGAAAGCTCTGTTCCTCCAACATTTCTCCCACTTTTCTCAGAAGCTCCAATGATGATATCCCCTTATATGCCTGATCTGTATCCGGAAAATGCTTTCCGATATCCCCCATGGCCGCCGCACCCAGCAGGGCATCCATTATGGCATGCAAAAGTACGTCCGCATCCGAATGTCCCAGCAGCCCTTTCTCATAGGGGATCTCCACTCCTCCCAGAATCAGCCTGCGGTTTTCCACCAACCGATGCACATCATATCCCATTCCAACTCTCATATCCCGTCAACCTCCGTCTATCCGCCTTGTCAAACTCTCATACTATAAAAACTGGAGATACCTTTAGTATCCCCAGTTTTAAAGTAAACGACGTAACAAATTTCTGCTTTTGATCCCGCAAAAGCCATATATGGAAGCTTCTACAGAACCGAAGGCGAAATTCCCAATGTCGTTGACTGTAATTATACTCATGAATGCTTTGCCTTTCTTTCCTGTACAGCACGTGTTGTCTGATGACACTTCACATGCTGTGTGTAATTAGAAAGTTTAATACGCACGAGCGGTTAGATTTTCCTTCCTGTACGCCCTGCTGCCCGATCATGCGGCATGGGATGTGCAGGACTTGGAAAAGCTTAATACTCGTCAGTATACACTCACGACCGATTCGATTTTCCTTTTCGTACGGTGCATGCTGCCCGATTATGCAGCATACGCCGTACGAAAATGGGAAAATCCCAGCGGCCGTTAGTATAAGATAAGGCTTCACATTGCTCAATAACCAAATTCCTGCGCAAAATACAGTGTGCCGCCAACCTCATATACCGCAATACTACAGGTGGCCAGTTCACCGTCCAGAATGTTTGCGGCATGCGTGGGAGAGTTCATCCACCCTGCTACCAGGCTGCTGGCATCGGCATAACCCTTCGCCAGATTCTCCGCCCACATCAAATCACTGTTCACAGTGTAATAGTCCATGCCATTGGGTCTTGTATGGGAAAAGCTGCTTGCGCTCTCTGTGGCACGAATCTGCGCGCACAGTTCCAGATTGTTGTCCCAGCTAAACGCCGAAAGCCCTCTGGAAACCCTCTCCGCATTGACCAGGTCAAACGCGGATACCGCCAGGGCACGGAGTTCATCCGCTCTAAGCTGCTCCGCTTCTGTCATCTCCGCTGATCTCACGGATCCTGCCAGAGCAATGGCTTCATCATCAATATAGGTGATTCCTCCGTCCGCAGGCGGAACCTCACGGGTCGCAGCGGACATTTCAGGCGCTTCCATGCCGCATGCCATAACACTGATTCCCATTACCGTTGCCATTGTAATTGCTAATAATTTCTTTTTCATCAGCCTCACTCCTTTAAAAATTTATTTCTTTATCCCCTTCAAAATCCATGCTGCCAGCGCAGAAAGGGATGCCAGGAACATCATCGTCCATGCGTCGGACTCGTCGCCGGTCTGGGGACGTCTCCTTGCGCCCAGCACCATAGCGTCAGACAGTGGAATCTCGTCATCGTCAATCCGAACAGTACGCGTTCTCCGCATACCATTCACCGTCGGCGGTTCCGGTGTCGGAGGTACATCCGGTGTGGGTGTATCTATCTCCGGCATCTCCGGATCATCCGGGATTACCGGGGGATCTGTCACCTGGGGCGGCGGTGTTACCGACGGAGGCGGTGTAGGATTTGTAGGCTCCGGTGTCCCCTCTGGGCCGGGCGGATCTGTCGGCCCGGGGGTCTCTCCTGGGCCGGGCGGATCTGTCGGTCCGGGCGTTTCACCTGGCACAGGCGGATCTGGCGGTCCGGGCGTTTCACCTGGCACAGGCGGAGCT
>CAMWSA010000045.1 GCA_947176785.1 uncultured Lachnospiraceae bacterium | reverse complement strand
TATTTTGATTTCAACGAGGATTAGCTGCTGGACATTGCCAGAGAGGCGGATTGGCTGGGCATTTAGATGCTGGTCATGGACGACGGCTGGTTCGGCAACCGCTATGACGACAACCGGGCGCTGGGCGATTGGCAGGTCAACGAGGAAAAGCTAAAGGGGGGCCTGAAGAAGCTGGTGGAGGGCGTGAATGCCCTGGGGATGGAGTTCGGCATCTGGTTTGAGCCGGAGATGATCTCCCCGGAGTCCAGGCTCTACCAGGAGCATCCCGACTGGGCCATCGCCATACCGGGCCGCAAGCCCGGCCTGGCCCGCAACCAGTATGTGCTGGATATCAGCCGCCAGGAGGTGCGGGACTGCATTCTGGAGCAGATGTTCGCCGTGCTTCACAGCGCCAATATCCGGTATGTAAAATGGGATATGAACCGTCCCTTAAGCGATCTGGGCAGCGCTGTGCTGGAGGCGGACAGACAGGGGGAATTGTACCACCGCTATGTGCTGGGCATGTACGAGATGCAGGAGAGGCTGCTGGCAGAGTTCCCGCAGCTGCTTCTGGAGAACTGCTCCGGAGGCGGTGCCCGCTTTGACCCGGGCATGTTGTATTACAGCCCCCAGATCTGGTGTTCCGACGATGCGGATGCCATAGAAAGGCTGGCGATCCAGGAGGGGACGGCGCTGGTATATCCGCTGTCGTCCATGGGTGCCCATGTCAGCGTGTGCCCGAACCACACTGTGGGCCGCAACACGCCCTTTGAGACCAGGGGATTTGTGGCGCTGGCGGGAACCTTTGGCTATGAACTGGATATTACCAGGCTCAGTGAAGAGGACAAGGAGATGGTGGGCAGGCAGACTGCCCTGTACCATAAGTTTAACGACCTGGTGCGGGAGGGCGACTATTACCGCATTGCCTCCTACGGGGACAATCATCTGTACGACTGCTTCCAGGTGGTGCGTAAGGATAAAAAAGAGAGCCTGGTATTTTATGTGCAGGTGCTGGGGGAGCCTAACCGGCACAGCAGGATATTGCGGCTCCAGGGGCTGGACGGGGCTGCCGCATACCATCTGTACGAGGCGGATATGCAGGGGGATGCCGAGTCCATCGTAAAGGACACAGGCAAGGCATACAGCGGGCAGCTGCTGGAAAACGGCGGCATAATCCTGGAGCGCCTGTGGGGTGACTTCAGGGCGAAGTTGATCTGGTTGAAGCAGGAATGAAAACCTGACCGTTCGTGAGTATAGTATAAAACGGCATTTTCCCGGAAAGCACATACGCGCAGCTGCCCCGTATTTTCCCCGGCGCGCTGTGGACAGCCGAGGCTTTGTGCATTTCCGGGGCAAATGTGGCAACAAAGCAGGATAAAAGACCTTCGGATTACAGGAGACACAGAGAGCAGGCAAACGAGAGATGGAGGTTGAGGGATGTCAAAAGGCGTAAGAATGTCGGATATAGCCCAGCGGCTGGGAGTCAGCACCGTGACGGTGTCCAAGGCCCTGGCGGACCAGAAGGGCGTCAGCGAGGATATGAGGGAGCGAATCAAGGCCCTGGCGGAAGAGATGGGCTACAAGCCGCCGGTCAGCAGCCGGCAGGAGGCAAAGCGCAGCTATAATATCGGCGTGATCATGGGCGAGCAGTATGTGGAAAAGTATGCCACATTTTATTGGGAATTCCACCAGAAGATTATCACCTGTGCCAGCCAGAAGAACTGTTATGTGATTCCGGAGGTGCTGGACGGCGTCCGGGAGAAGGAGCTGGAGGAGCCGAAGCTGGTGCAGGAGGATAAAATTGACGGATTGATTATTCTGGGAAGCATTCGGACCGGGTACTTGCGGATGCTGAAAAAAAGGTGCAGGGTGCCTGTGGTGTATATGGATTTTTATGACAAGCAGCTGCAGGAAGACTGCGTGATCAGCAACAGCTTCTATGGGGCCTACTATATGACCAATTATCTGTTTCAGATGGGGCATGAGAAGATCGGCTTTGTGGGTACGGTCTTAGCCACGGAGAGCATAATGGACAGGTATCTGGGATATCGGAAATCCCTGATGGAGCATGGGGTACAGGAGAGGCCGGACTGGGTGCTGAAGGACAGGAGTGACGACAGCAGCGTCTATTGCTACGACAGGATTACCCTGCCCCGGGAACTGCCCACCGCTTTTGTGTGCAACAGCGACCTGTCCGCCAGCAGGATGGTCAAGAGCCTGCTGGAGGTGGGGTACCGGGTGCCGGAGGATGTGTCCCTGGTGGGTTATGATGACTGGCTGTTCCCCGGCCTGTGCGATGTGCCCATCACCACCTACTCTGTGGACATGGCCCGGATGGCGGAGACAGGGATTGACATGTTAGTGCGCCGGATCGGCGGGGACGACAGCCGCTGCAATATGCAGATCATTGAGGGAGAGATTGTGATCCGGGACAGTGTGAGGAGATATGAGAAGGGGAAGGCAATGGCTTCTCCGGTGTAAGGGGACAGGAGAAAAAGGTTGAATAAAAATGCGTATTCAACTATTGGTTTGAGTGTGCGCCGCAGCGCACGGATGGGTATAACGATGAATATAGCAGAGGAAATGAGGGAGCATCTGGAGAAAAAGCTGCTGCCCTTCTGGGAGAGGCTGAAAGACGAGGAACACGGAGGATTTTACGGCTTTATGGACGCGGAGGGAAATGTGGATAAGCAGGCGGTGAAGGGCTGCATTTTGAACAGCCGGATCCTGTGGTTTTTCTCCAATGCCTGGATGGCCTTGCAGGATCAGGGGCTGAAGGAATATGCGGATCACGCTTATCATTTTATGAAGGGGCATTGTCTGGACAGGCAGCGGGGCGGCGTCTACTGGTCCGTGACTTATGACGGGAAACCGGAGGATACCACCAAGCATACGTACAACCAGGCGTTCGCCGTCTATGCCCTGTCCAGCTACTATGCGGCGTCGGGCAACGGGGAGGCCCTGGAATTGGCCCGGGAACTGCAGCAGGTAATCGAGACCAAATGCTTTGACGAGCATGGCTACAGGGAAGCGCTGGACATAGACTTTCAGCCGGCGGACAATGACAAGCTGTCGGAGAACGGCGTTATGGCGGACCGCACCATGAACACCCTGCTGCATGTGTTCGAAGCTTACACGGAGCTGCTGCGGGTATCCGGCAACGAAGCGGCGGCGGTGAAGCTGCGCTGGATGATGGATTTGATTGCGGAAAAGATTTACAATCCCGGGCTGCATCGGCAGGAGGTATTTTTTGACAACGATATGAACAGCCTGATTGACCTGCACTCCTACGGCCATGACATAGAGACGGCATGGCTGGTGGACCGGGGCGTATCGGTGCTGGGAGATCCGGTCTACAGGGAGAAGATGGCCCCCATCACGGCGGATTTGGAGCAGAATGTATATGAGACGGCCTACAGCAACCACTCGCTGAAAAACGAGTGCGAGCGGGGCGTGGACGACGAGTGGCGGATCTGGTGGGTGCAGGCCGAGAGCGTGGTGGGCTTTTATAATGCCTGGCAGAAGGCCCCGGAGAAGGAATATTTTCGGGAGGCGGCCCTGGACATATGGGCGTTTATCAAGAAATACATGGTGGAATCCGGAGAGGGAGGGGAATGGTACTGGCGTACCGACGAAAACGGCAGGCCGGATCAGGACAAGCCTATTGTGGAGCCCTGGAAGTGCCCCTACCATAACGGACGTATGTGCATGGAAATGATGAAGCGGGCAGGCGCGGAATGCTGAACAATGTGAATACGCTAAACAGTATAAAAAGAGGGAGAACAGCTATGGTACATGAGAAATATTACGATCTGGCGGCGGCGCAGGAGAAGCTGATAACAAGAAAAAACGAAGTGGATACAGGATTTTACAACGGTCTGTTTGAGAGATACAGATACCCGGTGCTGACCAGAGAACATGCGCCGATCCACTGGAGATTTGATGTAAACAAGGAAACAAACCCCTATTTTATGGAGCGGCTGGGCATCAATGCGGTGATGAATTCCGGAGCGATTGAGTTGGACGGCAAATTTTATCTGGTGGCCAGGGTGGAGGGCAATGACAGGAAATCCTTCTTTGCCGTGGCGGAGAGCGACAACGGGATAGACAATTTCCGCTTCTGGGATTACCCCATTCTGCTGCCGGACACCTGCCCGGAGGAGACCAATGTGTATGACATGCGTCTGACCAGGCATGAGGACGGCTGGATCTACGGCATATTCTGCTCTGAGAGCAAGGATACCTCCGTAAATGACCTGTCAGCGGCAGTGGCGGCGGCAGGCATTGTGCGCACCAGGAATCTGAAGGACTGGGAGCGTCTGCCCAACTTAAAGACCCTGAACTCCCCTCAGCAGCGGAACGTGGTGCTGCACCCGGAGTTTGTGGACGGCAAATATGCCTTCTACACCAGGCCCATGGACGATTTCATCGACACCGGCTCCGGCGGCGGCATCGGTTTTGGGCTGTGTGAGGATATCACCCATGCGGTGATTGACGAGGAGATTATCACCAGCAAGAGGAAGTACCACACCATCACCGAGGTAAAAAACGGTGCCGGGGCCGTGCCCATCAAGACGGACCGGGGCTGGATACATATCGCCCACGGGGTACGGAACACGGCGGCGGGGCTGCGCTATGTGATCTATGCCTTTGCCACGGCGCCGGATGATCCTGCAAGGGTGATTGCGGAGCCGTCCGGCCTGCTGATCGGCCCCAGAGGCCCGGAGAGGGTGGGGGATGTGTCCAATGTGGTGTTTACCAACGGTGCCATCGCCAGGGAGAACGGGGATGTGTATATCTACTATGCCTCCAGTGATACCCGGATGCATGTGGCTACCACCACCATCGACAGGCTGACAGACTATGTATTTAACACGCCGGAGGACCCTCTTCGCAGTGTGGAGTGTGTGGCGCAGAGATGCGGGCTGATAGAGAAGAATCTGGAGATTCTGAGGAGTTGAACAGAACCGGGATAGTGGCGGAACCGTCAAAATAAACCAGTAACAACCGACAGATGACCGCTGAGATTTTCCTGATTTATCGGCTAAAAAGTAAAAAGAAAGGGATAGTGGAAATATGCATACAGAGTATTTACAGCGATATGCCGTAGCGGGGGAGCGGCCCGTCTCCTGGCAGGAGCCAGGGCTTTTGTACTGCGGCCGCATCGACCGCGGGCGGGAGGACGGGGCGCTGATGGTGTATCCCGCCAGCTTTGTGCGGATCCGATTTACCGGAAGAGGCATCCGGGCGGTGTTTACCAACATCCGCTCCTATTGGACCAGCAGCATGGGCTGGATTCTGGACGGCCGGCAGTACCGGGGGGATCTGGCGGACGAGGGGGAGACGGTCCTGACCCTGGGGGAAGATCTGGGAGAGGGCGTACATGAACTGTGTCTGTTCAAACGCATGGACTCCTGCCATATGGCGCTTTTCCACGGGTTTCTCCTGGCGACGGACGGTGAACTCCTGACACAGGAGCCCCTGCCGGAGAGGAGGATGGAGGTGTTTGGGGACTCCGTATCTGCCGGGGAGGTGTCCGAGGCGGTGGACTATTGCGGACAGCCGGATCCGGAGCATAACGGGGAGTATTCCAACAGCTATTATTCTTATGCCTGGATAACTGCCAGAAAGCTGGGGGCGCAGCTTCATGACATAGCCCAGGGCGGCATTGCCCTGCAAAACAAGGAGGGATATTTCAACGAGCCGGATGCCCGGGGGATGGAGTGGATGTACGACAAAATGCAATACCACCCGAACCTGTGCCAGCCTAAATCATGGGACTTCTCCCTGTATACGCCCCAGGTGGTGATACTGGCAATCGGGCAGAACGACAGCCATCCGACAGATTATATGGCAGCGGACTATGACAGCGAGGCATCCCGGCATTGGCGGGCGGCCTACAGCCGTTTTCTGGACACGCTGCGGGGGATTTATCCCGACGCCCATATCATCTGCAAAACCACGATCCTGGAGCATGACAAAAGCTGGGACCGAGCCATCAGGCAGGTGGTGGAGGAAAAGGAGGATGAGCAGATTCATTATTTCGCCTACAGCAACAACAGCACAGGCACCAAGGGGCATATCCGCAGGCCGGAGGCGGAGCAGATGGCGGAGGAACTGAGCGGCTATATTGAACAGTTGAACAAAATCTACGCATTCTGGGATTGCGTATAATGAAAATAGCAGACAGAGGTAAGCTTGGAAGTAAAACTTCCAAATACTTATCGGTGCAATACCGCAGGCGCAGCCAGCGGTATGCAGGAATAAGGTAAGTTTGAAATAGAGGTGTCAAATGGAAAAAGCAAAAAAGAGTACAACAAATAAGCCCTACACATTGCGTGTATGGTAAATCTGAAAGCTATGAAACCAGGCTTAAGTTATAGCGGTAGAATCATCGGTTATCGTATAGCCCCTTAGCCTGAGAAGTTCGAGAGCCTGTGCCTTCGTCAGAACTTTAGCTTTATTGACGGGGCGGTGCTCAATAAATCCCTCCGGGGTGTAGGGTTGAAGTTTGCTCAGAATGTTCCAGATAGCGGTCAGGAGCATCTTGCAGACAGCGATGATAGCCTTTTTGTGTCCCCGGCGGGTTTTGATTCTGTGATACCTCTCTTTGAATTCAGGATGCTTTTTGGATTTGATAAGTGCATTTGCAACCTGTACAAGAAGAGGTTTCAAATAACAGCCGGCGCGGGAAATGCGGGTAGACTTTATTTTGCAGGCACTCTGGTCGTTGCGGGGACAGCAGCCAGCCCAGGAAACAAGGTTTTTGGATGACGGGAACACGGACATGTCCGGACCAATCTCAGAGAGAATGGCAATGGCAGTCATCGGATTAGACCCAAATCCTGGAGCAGAGCGGATAAGGTCGAGAACGTGAGAAAAAGGTTCAGCAACCCTGAGAATTTCGTGCTCGATGCTTTCCTTGTGGGCTTCAAGTTCCGTGATATGAGCAAGGCATTCACGGAGTTTAGCAGCCTGCTGAGGGGAAATGGCGCCATCAACGGCGGCCTGGATTTCAGCCAGCGGGGTTTTGCAGCGTTTATCGACAAAAGGAGAAACGTCAAAAGCCTCGCCAGGATGGTCCAGGATAAACTGGATGATGGAAGAGGAGGATCTACCAAAGACATCAGAGAACACATCATCGAGTTTGAGGTTGGAAACAGTGAGACAGTTGAGAGCCCGGTTCTTCTCGCCGACGAGCATGTTGGTGAGTTTGAAGCGGTAGCGCATCAGGTCACGGAGATGTCGAATTTCAGGCGAGGGAATGAAGCTGGGCTTAATCAAGTTACACATGAAGAGGTCACAGATCCATTTGGCATCCTTGCGGTCGGTCTTGTTGCCCTTCTGAGGTTTGGTGTACTTAGGGTGAGCAAGGGTAACCCAGCAGGTTTTTTCGAGGATGTTAAAGACGGGAATCCAGTATTTGCCAGATGATTCCATACAAACCTCGGTACAGGAATATTTAGCAAGCCAGTCGGAGAGTTCCTGAAGGCCCTTGGAAAAGGAAGAGAAGCGTGCTTGCTTGTACAGAGTCAGACCATTGGAATCGGTAATGCCAATGCAGGCAAAAATCCAGGTCTTGTGGACATCTAGGCCACAGCAGTTTTTACGAAAGATTTTAAACATGAAAAAAACCTCCTACAAAAAATAAGTAGGGCTGGCAGGGACTGGTCATCCGGCGAAATCGAGTCAATTTCGGAAGAGATAAGTTTACGGGCTACGTTTTTGCGCCATTCATTGATGCCTTAACGGATGACCGACACCATATAAGTTTACGGGGTTGCCGCTATACAGCCCCGCCAATCACCTCCCCGGGTTCTGTAGTATGCCAGCTACCTACAGAGGGAGTATAACACAATTAAAGGTGGAAGGCATAGGGAATTAAGAAATAGATTTCATAACCCCATTGGTGTCTTTCGCCGAAAGACACATTTATAAGTTTGGATGTTGCACATCCATTACTGATTGACGCAATAACACGGGCACGGCCTGCGTTATGCAGGCAGAGGAAAGTTTTGGAAGTAAAACTTCCAAATTCTGATTGGTGCAATATCGCAGGCGAGGCCTGCGATATGCGGGTAGAGGTAAGTATGAAGATACTGTTTATTTCTCTGGGCTGTGATAAGAACCTGGTGGATACGGAAGAGATGCTGGGGGTGTTGCAGCAAAAGGGATACAGCTTTACGGATGATGAAGACGAGTGCGATATCGTGGTGGTGAACACCTGTTGTTTTATCGGAGATGCCAAGGAAGAGAGCATTAATGCATTGCTGGAGGCGGCGCAGCTGAAGAATGGCGGCAGAGTTAAGGCGCTGGTGGCTGCAGGATGTCTGGCGCAGCGTTATCACAGGGAGATTCAAACGGAGATCCCGGAGGTGGATGCCATAGTGGGCACCGCTTGTATCGGCCGGATTGCGGATGCCGTGGAGCAGGCGCTTTCGGGTGGGAAACCTGTATTTGTACAGGAGCCGGATGCCCCGGTTGACTTTCGGATCAACAGGGTGCTGACCACCGGCGGCCATTATGCCTACCTGAAAATAGCGGAGGGCTGCAATAAGCGATGCAGCTATTGCATCATTCCCCGGATTCGGGGCAGCTACCGCAGCATCCCCATGGAGATTCTGCTGGAGCAGGCCAATGTACTGGCGGAGCAGGGAGTCAGGGAACTGATCCTGGTAGCCCAGGAGACTACCCTGTACGGCCTGGAGCGGTATGGAGAGAAGAGCCTGCCCCTGCTGCTGCATGAACTGGCTCAGATTCCGGGGCTTCAGTGGATCAGGATATTGTACTGCTATCCGGAGGAGATCACGGAGGAACTGATCCAGACGATCAAGAGAGAACCCAAGGTCTGCCATTATCTGGATATCCCCATCCAGCATGCCAGCGACCGGATTTTGCGGCGTATGGGCAGGCGTACCACCCAGAGCCAGCTGCGGGAATTGATTGACAGGCTGCGGGAGGAAATTCCCGATATCTGCCTGCGCACCACTCTGATCACGGGCTTTCCGGGGGAAACCCAGGAGGATCATGAAAAGCTGGTGGACTTTGTCAATGAGATGGAATTTGACCGTCTGGGGGTATTTCCCTATTCACAGGAGGAGGGTACGGCAGCTGCCGAGATGCCGGATCAGATTCCGGAGGAGTTAAAGGAGGCCCGGCGGCAGGAAATCATGGAATTACAGCAGGAGATTGCGTTTGCCAAGGCGGAGGATATGGTGGGCAGGGTATTGACTGTGATGGTCGAGGGTAAGGTGGCGGATGAAGAAGTCTATGTGACCCGTACTTACCGAGATGCCCCGGGAGTGGACGGTTATCTGTTTGTACATACCTCCGCTGCGCTGATGACAGGTGAACTGGTGCGGGTACAGGTCACCGGCAGCAATGAGTATGACCTGGTGGGTGAGATCTGGCACGAAGAAGAAACCCCGACGGGCAAAGCCTGAACGGAACCGGAAAAAGCAGGAATATCAATAAGGAGTAAGCGATGAATCTACCCAATAAACTGACAGTATTTCGTGTGATTTTGATAGTGCCTTTTGTGGTGGCGCTGCTTGGAGGAGCTGCGGGCTGGTTTGGCGAAAACCTGTTGATCCCGGAGCTTGTGGCGCTGGCTATTTTTATTATTGCCAGCCTGACAGATATGCTTGACGGCAAGATTGCCAGAAAGTACAACCTGATTACCAATTTTGGAAAATTCATGGACCCTCTGGCGGATAAGCTGCTGGTCAGCGCCGCGCTGATTGCGCTGGTGTCCATGGGGCGCATCCCCGCATGGGTGGTCATCATTATTATCAGCCGTGAATTTATCATCAGCGGTTTCAGGCTGGTGGCGGCGGATAACAGGGTAGTGATTGCGGCAAGCTATTGGGGGAAGTTTAAGACCGTTTTTCAGATGGTTATGGTGTGTCTGATGATCGTTGACCTGTCCTGGGTCTGGCCCTGGGCCGGCGTTGTGACGGATGTGGTCATGTGGATTTCGTTGCTGCTGACAGTGATATCCCTGGTGGACTATCTGGTGAAAAATAGGGATGTCATGAAAGGGCAGATGTGAGACGGGATTTTCCGGCATTGTTTTGCCACCGGGGACAGCTATTATACTTACGAGCGGTTATATTTCCTTGCTGCGCGTCACATGCTGCCATAAGTCTCCGACATATATCGTTTACTATAATTATGCAACATGGGGCGTGGAGGAACTGGAAAATCTTAGCGCTTGTCAGTATAACATGCTGACGGGATGGGAACAGAGAGGAAAACAATAATGACTGTGGAATTGATATGCGTGGGAACGGAACTTTTGCTGGGGAATATTGTAAATACCAATGCCGCCTATCTGGCGGAAAAATGTGCCGGCCTGGGTTTGTCCTGTTATTACCAGAGCGTGGTGGGAGACAATGCCCAGCGGCTGAGTGAAGCTTTGCAGGCGGCGGTAAATCGTTCGGACATCGTGATCTTGTCCGGCGGCCTGGGGCCTACGGAGGACGATTTGACCAAAGAAGTGGCGGCCAAGGTCATGGGCCGGGAGTTGGTGGAGGATGCAGCCTCCCGAAAATACATCGAGACTTATTTTGCCGCCAGAAATATCGTGCCCACGGAGAATAACTGGAAGCAGGCCATGATGCCCCGAGACGGCATCATATTGCCCAATCCCAACGGCACTGCCCCTGGAGTCATCATTGCAAAAGGCGATACCCATGTAGTGCTGCTGCCGGGGCCGCCCCATGAGTTAAAGCCCATGTTTGAAAACCATGTGGTTCCGTATCTGAAAAAGCTGGAGCCGGGAGTGATCTCTTCTCAGACGGTCAAGGTGTGCGGTATCGGGGAGAGCAGGGTGGAGACCCTGCTGCAGGATCTGATAGACGGTCAGGATAATCCCACCCTGGCTACCTATGCCAAGCCGGGGGAGGTGCATATCCGGGTGACGGCCAGGGCGGAGGGGGAGAAGGAGGCCCGTAAACTGATCAAGCCCGTGGTGAAGGAGATCAAGAGCCGCATGGGCAGCAATATCTATACCACGGACGAGGAAGTGACCCTGGAGAAGGCAGTGGTGGATTTGCTGGTGGCCAACGGGCTCACTGTGACCTGCGCCGAATCCTGTACCGGAGGACTGCTTTCCGGCAGGCTGATCAATGTGGCCGGCGTATCGCAGGTCTACAAGTCCGGTTATGTGACTTATTCCAACAAAGCCAAGAGAAGGCTGCTGAATGTAAAAAAGAGTACTCTGGAAAAACACGGCGCTGTCAGCCGCCAGACGGCGGAGGAGATGGCTAAGGGACTGGCTTCTGTGGCAAAGAGCGATGTGGCGGTGGCCATCACGGGTTTGGCAGGCCCGGACGGGGGAACGGAGGCAAAGCCGGTGGGACTGGTATACATTGCCTGCAGCGTAAAGGGTGAGGTAACGGTGCAGGAGTACCATTTTTCAGGAAATCGCCAGACGATCCGGGAGGCTACGGTATCTGCGGCCCTGGTATTGATGCGCGGGTGTATTCTGGAATACTTCAGTGAGATTACCTTTGGCAAGAAGAAATAGCCCGTATATGGACGAATTTGTGAAAAGAATATAAAATGTATCATATCTCTTGTACATATACAGGAAATGTGATACATTTTCTGTATGCAGGGAAGGTCTTATGTTCACGGGGCTTTCTATCGGTGCTGAATTCCATCATTGCTGTATTCCCATATATACGCGAACGATTCATTTTTCCGCACGGCACATGTCGCCTGGTTATGCATGTACTGCGCGGGAATTGGAAAACCGCAGCGTTTGTCAGTGTAGTCCGGCGTTTCGCCTGTGAAATCATGAATGTAGAAAATCAGGAGTCTCCCTCTGTCCATCTCCAGAGCTTTTCCGATTGCCGTGACACTGGAAAATGCCCTGAGAGCAATGAGGCCGGCAAAGAGGCTGCGGAGCTTATGCAATCGGACGCGGAGCTTTTCCGATTTCTGTACGATACATGCTGCATAATCGGAGGATATGTGACGTGCAGGAGGGTAAATCCAACTCACCGTGGGTATAAAATCGACAGGAGGAATGTTTATGAGTACTGTTTATCGGACTTAAAATGCGGTATGATGGATATATGCTGATGAACGCTAAGTTTTTCCGATTCCTGTAGGCCGCCTGTTGCATAATCAGACAGCATATGGCCGGCAGGAAGGAAAATCTAACCGTTCGTGAGTATAACAACAAGGAACAGGAAGAAGCCTCCCAAAAAAGAGTTGACAAAAGCGAACAAATGTTTTATCCTATATACAGCAAGAACGTTTGTTCCTTCGGCAAAGAAGTTCATTAGCGGACGTAATTCTTCCAATACAGAATAGCGCGATATCCCGGGAGATTCCGGAGACGCAGGGAAAGAGGTTAATATGGAAAAGAATGACAAATTAAAGGCATTGGATGCGGCTATCAGTCAGATTGAGAAGCAGTACGGCAAGGGTGCCGTAATGAAGCTGGGCGACCCGGCCAACCAGATGAATGTGGAGACCATTCCCACAGGCTCCCTGAGCCTGGATATTGCCCTGGGGCTGGGCGGTATCCCCAAGGGAAGAATTGTGGAGATATACGGGCCTGAGTCCAGCGGTAAGACCACGGTCACCCTGCACATGATCGCCGAGGTGCAGAAGCGCGGCGGCATTGCAGGATTTATAGACGCGGAGCATGCCCTGGATCCTGTCTATGCCAAGAATATCGGCGTGGATATTGACAATCTGTACATTTCCCAGCCGGACAACGGCGAGCAGGCCCTGGAGATCACGGAGACCATGGTGCGTTCCGGGGCCATAGATATCGTGGTGGTGGACTCCGTGGCGGCGCTGGTACCCAAGGCGGAAATTGACGGGGAGATGGGGGATTCCCATGTGGGGCTGCAGGCCCGCCTGATGTCCCAGGCCCTTCGGAAGCTGACGGCGGTGATCAGCAAGTCCAACTGTACAGTGGTTTTTATCAATCAGCTGCGTGAGAAGGTGGGCGTGATGTTCGGCAATCCGGAGACCACTACCGGAGGCCGTGCCCTGAAGTTTTACTCCTCCGTGCGCATGGATGTACGCCGAGTAGAGTCCCTGAAGCAGGGCGGTGAGATCATTGGCAACCACACCAGGGTCAAAGTGGTTAAGAACAAGATTGCCCCTCCCTTCAAGGAGGCGGAGTTTGACATTATGTTTGGCGAGGGGATCTCTGTGGCTGGAGACATCCTGGACCTGGCGGCCAGCGTGGATATTGTGAACAAGTCAGGTGCCTGGTACGCCTATAACGGGGATAAGATCGGCCAGGGCCGTGAGAATGCCAAGCAGTATCTGCGGGATAATCCGACAGTATGTCAGGAGATCGAGAACAGAGTGCGGGAACACTTTGGGCTGGGCGGCAGCGCGGCGGCCGGCGCTGCGGTGAAGAAGGATAATATTCCTGAGAAGGAAGAGGCCCCCAGGAAGGAAGAGACGCCCAAGAAGGGTAATACATCAAAGAAGGAAAATTAGTGTCCCATGTTAGTGACGGAGATAGAAAACATATCCAAAAAACAGAGCAGGATCCACACAGACCATGGCATCAGTTTTGTGCTATATAAGGGGGAACTGCGGCAATACGGCATTGTGGAAGGGGAGGAACTGCCGCAGGAGACCGGTTATAAGATTCTGGGGCAGCTCCTGCCCCAGAGGGCCAAACGCAGGGCCATGAATTTACTGCAGATCCGGGATTATACGGAAAAACAGCTCCGTGACAAGCTGCTGGGGGGCGGCTATCCCGAGTCCGTGGCCGATCAGGCGGTGGAGTACGTAAAGTCATTCCGCTACATTGACGACCTGCGATATGC
>CAMWSA010000044.1 GCA_947176785.1 uncultured Lachnospiraceae bacterium | reverse complement strand
GGCAGGACAGGCGGGAGACTTGGGAGAGCTCCGCAGGGCAGGACAGGCGGGAGACTGAGAGAGATTCTGCGGGGCAGGACAGACGGGAGACTTGGGAGAGTTCCGCAGGGCAGGACAGACGGGAGACTTGGGAGAGTTCCGCAGGGCAGGACAGGCGGGAGACTTGGGAGAGCTCCGCAGGGCAGGACAGGCGGGAGACCGGGAAAGCTTCTGCGGAGCGGGATGTGAGGATGGGCGTGGGGCAGGATACGGCACAAAGAGAGCTGGAGAAGCTGGCTGTCGTCATGTTGCTGGGATGGCTGCTGCTGCTGCTGGTCCTTCCGATGTATGCCTGGTTTGTGCTTCCTATGCTATTTTGCATTTTGTGGCGGATGGGAAAGGGCAGGGCCACCGGCAGGCTGGTCTGCGCGCTGGCGGCCCTGGCCCTGCTTTTTTGCAATGTCACAGTAAACTGTGGATGGAATCCCGCTCACTGGGACCGGCGGTTGGCCGCAGATGCTTTAAGCCGCACGGGCTGGCCGTATTTCCAGTATACCTACGAAATATTTCCGCAGCCCCTGCACGATGATATCGGCCTTGTTACAGCCCGGGAGGTATCCGCCTATGCGGACGGGGTGGAGCGGGTACTGATCCCCAGACTGGAAGAAGTGTATGGGGCGTCAGAGACCACAGACCGGCTGTGGAAGCTGGCAGGGATCTGTCTGCGGGACAACCTGAAGGCGGATGTGAAGAATATAATTTGGGATATGGCAGCCTACCATGCCACGCCTCCCATTCTGGCCATGCAGTTAAAAGGTCGGGCCTATGATTCATACAGTGGGATAAACTATGAACAGATGAGAAGCAGGACTCCCTTGCTGACCAGATACTATGTGACCTATGGCGGCAGATGGTGGTGGGTGATGCTGGTGCTGGCGGCAGGCATCCGGGGCTGTGTATTGTGTTCTTCACAGCGCGAAGCCCGGCGGGGAGCGCCGGACTCCCCGCTGGCCGAGGGGATGTGTCCCCCAATACAGGGAGATATATCCGGGGAGGGCGCAGGTGGAACCCAAAAAAAGGACCGGGGCAGGATACGGGGATTTCTGCAATGCTGGATGCCCGTAATGGCGGGCCTGGAGTGGATGATCTTAACTTTTGTGCTGGGCGGAAGCGGAATAATGGATTATAAGAAAACCTTATGGGTGACGGTCCTCTGGTATGCGGCGGTGCTGTGGACGCCGGCAGGGGAAGAAGGGAGCAGGAAATGGCAATCATAGCAGGCTGTTTCATACTGTGCATATGGCTGGTGGGAATTCCGCTGCTGACAGGCGCTGTTCCGGCATTTTTTTTGGAGCGCCGCAAACAGTCCCTGTCCTTTATGTGGACCAGCGGGTATATCCTGACCTGGGCAGTGTTTCAGCTGGTGACGGTGCCGCTGGTGCTTTTGCATGTATCCCAGGGATTTGTGGTGGTGGTGCGGCTCTTTACAGGTATTTCCCTGGCGCTGGCAGCGGCGGGGGCAGTTCTTCTGATTCGGTTCGGGAAAAAGGGAGCGCTGCGCTTGGCTCTGGTCAAGGGAGAGAGCGACAGGAACAGGCAGCACAGAATATATTGGGGGATTTTTCTCGCCCTGGTACTCCTCCAGCTGGTATTAGCGGTGGGAATGACCTATCAGGACGGAGATGATGCCTACTATGTGGCTATATCCACCCTGACGGAGAGCAGTAATACATTGTATGAACTGATGCCCTACTCCATGGGGGCCACAGGGTTGGACATGCGCCATGGCCTGGCGCCTTTTCCTGTGTGGATAGCATTTTTGGCAAGAATATCCGGACTTCCCACCGTCAGTGTGGCTCATGTGGCGGTTCCGTTGGCACTGATTCCCACCACCTATCTGATTTTTTACCAGTTAGGAAGGCAGTTCTTTGAAAAAAAGAAGGAGAGGCTGCCGCTGTTTTTGTGTTTTACCGCGATTCTGGTAATATTCGGGAATTATTCCCTCTACACGGCGGAGAATTTCATGCTGGCCCGCAGCCGCCAGGGCAAATCCGCACTGGGATGCATTGTGATTCCCATGGTATTCCTGCTGTTTTTCCTGATTCTGGACCGGGTGGAGAAGGGACAGAGAGATCAGTGGATGCTGTGGGTGTTGTTGGGGGCTGCGGTGACGGCGGCCTGTCTGTGTACCACCCTGGGTACCATGCTTATGTGTGCGTTGCTGGGGATCACGGGGCTGTGCAGTTGCCTGGTGTACCGCAGGCCGGGACTGGTGGTGAAAACCGCAGCATGCTGTATTCCCGCGCTGGTTTATGCGGCGTTGTATTTTGTGGTACAATGAGCGAAACGCTGTATGTTTTTGCTCTTCCGGGTAAAACACGCGTTGAAGCGCATGAAATCAAGGTACAATGTGCATGGCTCTTCTGAATAGGGTGTGCGCTGAAGCGCACGGAATCAGGATACAATGAGCAAAAACGCTGTGCGTTTTGTTTTTTCCGAAGAAAATGTGTGCTGAAGGGCATGGAATTATGGTATAAGTGGTAGAGTCCTTCTGAGCAGAGTATGCGCAAACATGTATGGAATCAAGGGATAAAGGGCAGAACGGAGAATGCTGGGCAAGGGGGCAGGATATCATGTGGAGTATGATTACCAAATCGTTTCAGGACTTCATGGGTACAGGGTTAATTATGGGCTGGTATCTGCTGGCGCTGGTATATTTGTGGCTTACCGAAAAAGACAGGCGCAAACGGGTGCTGCTTCTCTATGTACCGCTGCTGGTGCTGGTACTGTATTTCAATCCTCTGTTTGCGCGCCTGGTATACAAGGCGGTGGGGGACGAGATCTATTACCGGCTTCTGTGGCTGCTTCCGGTGACGGTTGTGGTGGCCTATGGGACGGTGAGCGCTTATGGGCGTATCAGGGGCAGGAAAAAATATTGGTTTGCAACGTTTTCTGCCGTGCTTGTGATGGTTAGCGGCAGCTGCGTCTATGCCAGCCCCCACTTTCAAAAGGCGGAGAATTTCTACCATATGCCTCAGGCGGTGGTGGATATCTGTGATGCCATCCAGGTGGAGGGGCGTGAGGTCATGGCGGTATTTCCCAAGGAGATGCTTTCCCTGGTGCGTCAGTATACCCCGCTGGTTTGTATGCCCTATGGCCGGGAGATGCTGGTGAGCCGGTGGCAGGCGGACAATCCGCTGTATGATGCCATGGAGGCGGAGGTATTGGATATGGATGTGATCCTGCCGCTGGCAAAGACTTATTCCAGCCATTTTGTCATCGTGCCGGAGTGGAAAGAAGTGGTTGGCAATGTGGAGGACTACGGATTTGTGCTGGTTGATCGGATTGATGGGTATGTGATCTATCAGGATACAAGTGTGTATATTGGGTTGTAGGGCAAGGCTGTAGATAGGAAGGGATGTCTTGGTCTGGCTGTTGGAGCGGATTACGAGGATATGTCTTTGGCCTTGAGGAGGCGGGGCCGTTCAGGGCGAGCCTGAATGCAGGAGATGGGCAGCGGCTGCCAAGCGGATAGGGAGTGAGTGCATGAGAGTTCTATGGGTATGTAATATAATGCTGCCGGTGATCGCCCGGGCATTGCAGCGGGAGTGCAGCAACAAGGAGGGGTGGCTTACCGGGCTGATGGATGCCCTGCTGGCGGCAGGGCATCCATCAGCCCGGGTGTTCAAGGGTTCCCAGGGGGCGGCTCGGGTGGAACTGGGAGTGGCATTCCCCATTGCGCCCGGGGAGGAACTGCTGAAGGGGGACACGGGCCGGGTGCGGTTTTACGGGTTTCGGGAGAATACGGAGAAACCGGAAGTGTATGATCCCGGCCTGGAGAGGGATATGAAGGCAATTTTGCTGGACTTTCAGCCGGATATCCTTCACTGCTTTGGGACGGAGTATCCCCATACACTGGCGGCGGTGCGGGCCTATGGAAAGCCCGGCAGCAGCCTTGTGGGCATCCAGGGGCTGTGTGCGGTGTATGCCGAAGCATACATGGCCAATATCCCGGGTAAGCTGCGGAACAGGACTACTTTCCGGGACTGGGTGAAGAGAGACAATATGCGGAGACAGCAGCAAAAATTCCGCCGCCGGGGAAAGTGGGAGCAGGAGGCGGTGAGACTGACGGGGCATGTGGCTGGGAGGACGGACTGGGACCGGTACTGGACGGTCAAATGGAATCCCGGGGTCAGGTATCATCTTTTGCAGGAAACTCTGCGCCCCTGTTTTTATGAGGGGCAGTGGCAGTATGAGAACTGCTGCAGACACAGCATCTTTATGAGTCAGGGGGATTACCCGATCAAGGGCCTGCACTATATGCTGGATGCCCTGGCTGCCATCAGGAGTCAGTACCCGGATGTCCACCTCTATGTGGCAGGGAACTGTCTGCTGCGAACAGGCCCTCTGGCCCCGCTGAAGATCTCCGGTTATGGCCGCCTGCTGGAGGCGCAGATCAGAGAGTATGAACTGGAAGAATATGTGACGTTCCTGGGAAGCCAGGATGCGGATCAGATGAAGGAGCAATACCTGTACTGTAATGCGTATGTCTGCGTGTCCTCCATCGAAAATTCTCCCAATTCCCTGGGGGAGGCCATGCTTCTGGGCGTTCCCGTGGTGGCGGCCCTGGTGGGGGGAGTGGGCAGCATGATCAGCCCGGAGGAGGGCTGGCTCTTTCCGGGATTTTCCGGGGAAGAGGACGGGGAGATGCAGAGAATCAGCCAGGAACTGCAGAGGCAGGTGACGGAGGTCTTTTCCCGGCAGGAGCAGGTGACGGAGCGGACCCGGAAAGCCAGGGAACATGCCCGGCAGACCCACGATGCAGAGAAGAATCTGCATCAGCTTCTGGAAATATACCGGGAACTGACCTGATATACCGCCGGTTCCCGGGAATCCTCTTAGGATCTTCCAATTCGGGTGCGTCACTGATTGCCTAATCGGACAAAATGTGCCGCACAGGAAGGAAAACCTAATCGTTCATGCGTATTAGGCGATTGCGAAACTCCCTTTCCGGGAACAGTGGATGGGCAATATAAACAAAATAAGGGCGACTTGCCACTGCATGAAGCAAATTTGTGGAACAAATTTACCTCCACGCCCGTTTTTGTATATATTGACCAGTTCCGTCACTTGCTTCAAAGAGTTTCGCAATTACCTATATTCATGAGTATGCCAGAAAGGAGACTGCATGAGGCTTGTCTTCGTATCCAATTATATCAATCATCACCAGATGCCTGTGAGCATGGAACTGAACCGGCTGTGCCGGGAGCAGGGGGGAAGCTATGCCTTTGTGCAGACGCAGCCCATGGAGCAGGAGCGGCTGGACATGGGCTGGGGGAAAAGCCTGGAAGCCGGAAACTCCGGCGGTATCCGGGCGGGAAAGGATATGGAGGAGAGCCTGCCGGCGGCAGATTTTGTCCATAATTACTGGGAGGATGAAAAAGGCTGCCAGCGGATGATTGAGGAAGCGGACGCGGTGATCTTCGGGGGCTGCGAGGATGAGCGGTATATTGAGGCCAGACTGGAGGCGGGAGCCCCCGTGTGGCGCTACAGCGAGCCTCTCTATAAGACCGGGCGGTATAAATGTGTCAGTCCCAGGGGGCTTAGAAAAAAATATCATGACCACACCCGGTATCGGAAAAAACGGGTGTACCTGCTCTGCGCCGGGGCCTATGTGGCCGGGGATTTCCGGCTGGTGGGGGCCTACGGCGGGAAGAGATTCAGGTATGGCTATTTTCCCGCCTTCAGGCAGCAGGATGTGGAGAAGCTGATGGCCGGGAAGGATCAGGCTTCCCGGGGGCGGCTGCGGCTTTTGTGGGCGGCCCGGATGATCGACTGGAAACATCCGGAGACAGCGCTGCAGGTGGCGGCAGGGCTGCGGGAGCAGGGGACGGATTTCGAACTGGACATGATAGGAGACGGGGTGCTGCGTCCGGAGATGCAGAAACAGGTGAAAGCGTTGGGGCTGGAGCGGCAGGTCTCTTTTTTGGGGTACTGCAGTCCCGAAGAAACCCGTGCTTATATGGAGAAGGCCCATATTTTCCTGGCTACCAGCGATCGGCAGGAGGGATGGGGAGCCGTGGTCAACGAGGCCATGAACAGCGGGTGTGCCCTGATTGCCGGGAAAGGCATGGGGGCGGCTCCTTATCTGGTCCGGCATGGGGAGAACGGCTGCCTGTATGACCATAAAAAGCCCTCACAGGCAGTGGAACTTGCGCGGAAGCTGGCGGAGGATGCGGCGCAGCGCAAACGTCTGGGCAGCGCCGCCTATGGGACGGTGCGGACGCTGTGGAATCCCCGGGTGGCGGCGCAGCGGCTCTATGCCTGCATTGCGGCGGAAATCGCCGGGCAGGAGCTGCCGGAATATGAGGAGGGGCCACTGAGCAGGGACTTGATTTGCCTGTAGTGAGATATACGGAGTGCTTTCCGGCCAAGATCATATATCCCAGCGTATACCCAAAGTGTAAAGCCTTTATTCAATTGAGGAGATCCATAAAACTGGCATCTGGGGCTGGAGATTCCGAGAGGCTGTTATTAAGAAATAGGAGGACATATGGAGGCGGGAGAAAACAGAGAGGAGGCACGGACACCGCTGATCAGTGTGATTGTGCCGGTTTATAATATCATGGAATATCTGCCCCGGTGCGTTGCGTCCCTGTGTCGGCAGACTTACCGAAATCTGGAACTTCTGCTGGTGGACGACGGCTCCACGGACGGCACAGGGCAGCTTTGCGATCGGCTGGCGGCGGCAGACAACCGTATCCGTGTATTGCACAAGGACAACGGAGGCACGTCTTCGGCCCGGAATATGGGGATTGAGAAAGCCCGGGGGGAATTCCTGGGCTTTGTGGACAGCGATGATTATGTGGAGCCTGACATGTATATGCGGCTTTACCGGGCAGCGCAGGGGAGAGAGGACTGGCTGGTGCAGGCGGGCAGGGATGAGGTGGACGAGCAGGGCGGGCAGCTTCCCAGTATCTGCGAGATCCCGGAAAGGGAGCTGAGATTTTCTGCCGAAGAGTTTCTGAGAGAGCTGCTGATGCACCGGGGAGACTGCTCTTTCTGCACAAAGCTGGTGCCCCGGCGGCTCCTGGGGGAGGACCGATTCCCGGAAAAGCAGCTGAACGAGGACTTCCATCTGATGATCCGGCTGCTGCAGCGGGCGGAGGGCGTGGTATCCCTGCCGGTGTGCGGTTATCATGTATTTTACCGTTTGGGCAGCAATACCCGGAGGAAGAAGGAGAATGAGTTTTCCAGAGTATTTTCAGACAATGTGAACAATGCGGAACTGGTGCTTTCGCTGGTAGAAGAGAAATATCCGCAGCTGCAGCCGGTGGCGGTGCGGTTCGGGCTCTTTCAGCGGCTGGATTATCTGCTGCATATTCCCATCTCGCAGATGCGGCGGGACAATGGGCAATACAGGGCCATTGTGCGTTTCCTGCGGGGACATGTGGGGGATACGGTGAGTTCCCCCTATCTGACAGGAAAAAACAAGCTGTATCTGCTGGCGCTGACCCTGGCCCCCGGGACGGTGCGGCGGCTGCACCGTCTGGGGATGAAGCTCAGGAAGATTATTCCTTAAAGCCGGTCTCTCGACAGGGTTGATTTTACAAAGGAGCATCCTCAAATGACGGCAGCGGGAGGATGCTCCTTTTTATGCTTGCAAAGGGTTAGATTTTCCCTTCTGCCCGCCGCAGGC
The DNA here is from genome assembly GCA_947176785.1 of uncultured Lachnospiraceae bacterium. Taxonomy (GTDB): domain Bacteria; phylum Bacillota; class Clostridia; order Lachnospirales; family Lachnospiraceae; genus Acetatifactor. The sequence goes on along the minus strand of CAMWSA010000044.1, from coordinate 6,354 downwards.
TGTCCGCCTATGCAACATGTGGCGTGCCGGAATTGGAAAAGCACAGTGTCCATTAGTGTATATACAGTTTCTTAATTTTCGGCATCGGATGCAACCAGCCTTATGAAAATCCTATATATAGGATGGAAGGCATAAGGAAATGCCTTTGACAGAGAGGAGGCTTCTATGAAAACCAAAGAAGATCAGGAGATTGTGGAATTATTCTGGCAGAGGGATGAGAGCGCCATACGGGAGACGGATCTCAAGTATGGCAGGCTGTGTCATTACATTGCAAGCCATATTCTGCAAAGCGATGAGGATTGCGAGGAATGTGTGAGCGACACATATTTTGCGGCCTGGAATGCGATTCCGCCCAAACGGCCGGATCGGTTTTCCGCTTACCTGGGACGCATTACGAGAAATCTGGCGCTGAACAGATTTGACTATCTGACGGCGGAGAAGCGGAATGTACATGTGATGTGTTCTCTTGAGGAACTGGAGGAGTGCGTCTCAGGCGGGGATTCCCTGGACAGTGAGCTGGCGCGGCGGCAGACGGAGTTGGCAATCAGTGATTTCCTCCGGAAGCAGGAGGAGGAAAAGCGAAATATTTTCATCCGGCGTTATTGGTATTTTGATTCCATAGGAGAGATTTGCAGACAGACCGGTTTGCGGGAGAGTAAGGTTAAGTCCATTTTGTTCCGTATGCGGGGAAAATTGAAGGTATATTTGGAAAGCGAGGGCATTGAGGTATGAATGGCAGAGAATTGGCGGATAGAATAGGGAATATGGACGGATATCTGATACAGCAGGCGGAAAATTTGCCTGATTACGGCGCAAGGCACAGAAAAAAATGGGCGGTACGGATCGCCTCCGGCGTGGCTGTCCTCGCGTTGGCAGTGGGGAGCTTTACCGCAGGCGCAGTGGTTTTTGCCAAAGAGGCGGTAGTGGAGCAGGAGATGGTAACCCTGGAGGAGATTGGGCTTACGCTGCTTTTGCCGGATACATGGAAAGGAAACTATTCTGTGGAGGTTGGCGAAATGGAAGGGGGCTATCTTTATACTTTTTATGACAACACCATCCATGGGCAGGGGGGAGAATGGACGGAAAGCGGCGCATTATTTTTCATAGGAACTTATGGGGATATGCCCATGACGGAGGCGGAGATGGATGCGGAGCATCATCATGCCTATGCCTATGAATATCTGTTTTCAACCAGAACCACCAATTATATCATGGTTTCCGTCAGCGACATGCAGTACGATCCCGGTGATTCGGCTATGGCCAGCCATTATGAGACGTTGGTACAGAGTATCCCGGATATACGGTTTGTTCTGGATGACGTACTGTAAAATTGCGGTCGATCAGTCAAAGTATTCGAGAGCATATACAAAGCGCTCCGCCAGCCTTTTTCGCCCTGCGGCATTCAGGTGCAGATTGTCTTCCAGGTAATCCGCAGCGTTTTCTTCGTTGACCGTGCCGTAGATATTGTCCAGGTAGGACACCGAATGGAGGTAGGCAATCTGCTCCAGGTTGCCCGCATAGGTGGACAGGGAAAAGCCGGCGGCCTTGTGGATGTCGCTGCTGATGTATTCCCCGTTTTCGTCCACATAATAGGCATAGGTGGGCGACATGACAATGATCCGGATATGGGGGAAGGCATTGCGGAGCAGTTCCAGGCTGGCATCCATATTGCCTGCAAAGGTCTGGATATCGGTGGTGTTTAACATATTGTACAGAGGCCTTTCCTCCAGATAGTCCGATGCGTCGTACATGATAGCCAGCACGTCTACATTCTGGAAATCCAGGGTGGACAGGGTATCGTAGGCGTAGCGGGCATCTGCGGGGACGGCGTCCCCCATGGCGTCAAAGGCGGTCTCATAGATTTCGGTGTTCTGCAGGGTGATCAATGTGGTCAGCCAGTACAGATTAAAGGCGTCCATGGGATCTTCCTCAACCAGAAAGGTTTCTCTGGCAGCGGCCAGATGGGAATTGGCCACGGAGCAGTTATAGATGGCGGCGTCCGTCATACGGCTGACCAGATTGATGACGCCGTCGGCGGAGTTTCGTTCATCGGAAAAGGGAGAATTGCCCAGTACCACCACCGTGCGTACGCCATCCGCATCCTGTCGCTGATCTGCCGGAACATTGATCATATTATCCAATACCTCGATGAGTTCATTGTCGTCAAAATCCGCATCGGGGTCAAAAAAGGACGGCACGCGGGTTCCCCAGTTGGAGAACCGGAAGATTACCAGGCCCACACAAAGCGCCACCACAAGCACGAAAGCAATGTGTAAGATATTCCTTGAAAAAAAGCTTCCCGAACGGCCGGAATCGGCATCTTCAGAATCTTCCTGACTGTCGTCAGGATCCTCACAACATACCTCTGAGAGCGAATTCTCCCTGTCATCTTCGGAAGTATCCGCAGAAGATTTGGCAGAAGTCTCATCCGTGACCGTATCCATGTCATTGCTCCCGGGAAAACCGGCAGCGTCAAGATCCAGATCAATGATTTCCACATCGGGAATATGTGTTTTGCGGTGTGTGACGGTTGACTTGTGTTGCATGATATACCTCACTTTCTGGTTCCTATTCTACTATTATCCCAGCGGGTTGTCCACAGTGAAATGAAATAATTTCTTTCACTGCGGATTCATACCGACTATCCCTATTTTGCGGAAAAATTATGATTTTATAGCTTTTAGCTGTTTTATGGAGTATATAACGGAGCTATGAACCTGATCTTGCATTCTGCTTATCGTGAAAATTAAGGGTGTTGACATATAAAGTATATTAATATACAATAGACGCCATATTGATTATTATAGATATATTGGTAAGAAACAATAGAGGCGTAATGCAATGAACAACAGCGGAAAGAGTATTAGTGATATAAATTATAAAATAAAACAATTTGGCATCATGTTCAGAACACTCTGGAAAATGAATCCATTGTTTATCTTCCTGTTGGTGTCGGACATTATAATCAGTTCATTATCGGTATTTCCGGCCATCATGTATCCCAGATATATTATAGATGCGCTGGTGGCGGGGGAGGAAATCTCCTATATAATTGGGCTGATTACCTGTATGGTAGGCTTATCTCTGCTGTTTAACACCTGTAAGCTGTATTTAGACAATAAAAGAGACCATCTGTCACTGGTTTTAGGTTTTACGCTTTCCAATGAGATCGGCAAAAAATGTCTGGAGATTGACTACAGTGTATACGGTGACATAAAAACGCTGGATAAGAGATATTATGCCTATAAGGTGGTTGACGACAACAATTTTGTGGCGCTCCTTTCATCGATCAGAAATTTTTTCACTAATTTGATTGTACTTTCCGGCATTATTTTGCTTACCGTACATATAGACGCGATTATACTGCTGATTGCTCTTGCGGTAATTGTCATACAGACTATCATCACTTCCAAAACTTCAGAAAAGCAGCTTGCCTATAACAGGGAAGCTTTTCCCTACATGCGGCGCAGTGAATATGTCAGCCGAATATCGAATGTCATTACATTCAGGAAAGATATACTCATCTACAATGCCAAGGATTATGTGGTAAATAAATTGAACGGATACAATCAGTTTCTCTTTGGCTTTTTCAAGAAACTGAAAAGATTCCAGGTTTTGAGCAGCCTGTTGGGGAACTTTTCGGCGCATGTATATCAGTTCATCATGTATACATTCTTGAGTATAAAAATGTTGAGCCACACAATCACCATTGGCGAATTTTCTTTGTATCTGGGAGCTTTGAATACATTTGTAAACTCCTGTAACGGGGCTATCGGCAGTATTATTGATATAAGGAGAAGAATACAGTATTTTGAGGCATATCAGGATTTTATGGAAATCAAAAGTGAATTCAGGAGCGGCAGTCTGACCCTGGAAGAGGTGGCTGACAGCGGTTTTGTATTTACGTTCGAGAATGTATCTTTTGCCTATCCCGGACAGGAAAGGTATGTGTTGAAAAATATCAATATGCAGCTGCTGCCGGGGGAGAAGTTGGCCATTGTAGGTGACAACGGCGCTGGGAAAACGACGTTTATTTTATTACTCATGCGTCTGTATGATCCGACAGAGGGGCGAATACTGCTTAATGGAACGGACATCAGGGAAATTGATTATGAGGAATATTTAAAACTGTTCGGAACGGTTTTTCAGGATTATAAGATATTTGGTTATTCTGTCCTGGAGAATATTCTTTTCAAGGAAAATCTGCCATCTATATCTCACACCGTCTGGCCAGCACGCATTTCTGTGACAAAATTGCCCTGTTTGAAAGCGGTCAGATTACAGAATTTGGCACACATGGCGAGTTGATGAAAAGCAGGGGAAAATATTATCAAATGTACAGTAAACAATCGGAGTTATACAGTTATGATTGATATAGAAGAAAAATATGACATAGTGATTCTGGACAGCGGCGTCAACCGAGAGCATCCATCGCTGGCAGGAAAAGAAAGGCAATCTATCGAAAACTTATTCAATTATATAGTTGGACTGCTATCTGCAGAAGAAATCTCTCAAGAGGGGGCATGGGTGCGCAATGACAAAGATGACAGTGAAACCAGGTGTGTATATTGCCAGTAATATGGAAATAGCTGTGACAAAAAAGTATACTCTGATTTTTCTTACAAAGGATAGAGCATTGACGACTTTTTTGGTGCGCAGTTTAGACGGTCAATGCATTCATGCGGTGAAAACGGAACAGAAACAGGAGGGATTGAGCGTAGAGTACCTGTTGACCGGACAGGGGGGAATGAATTATGTAAAAGGGAAAGGCTTTCTGGAATACAGAGGAAGACAGGCGGTGGAGTTAATCTGGAAAGAAGAAAGCGTCAGATGTTTCTTTCCGCTTTTGGGTGAGGAATTTACAGCCGAAGTCGCTGAATATCTGACAGAGGAAAGCCTTGTCCCTAAAAGTATGGATGCTACCGCTGAAAACCTGTCTGAATGCCTGAACCAGTGGCATTTGGGTGTGTATGAATTGGCGAAGATTTATAGAAATAAGTCTTTTTTTGAAGGCATTATATTAAATACGCCCAAGCATATGTATATCTATAAGGCAAGGGAGGGGGGGCAAATATATATACGTGCGGCACGTTACCAATGCAATCAAAAAGGTATTGCGTTCAATCAAAATTACCGCCAATTTTATGAGGCAGGTCGTCCTGAGTCTGCTCATCATGTTGCCGTGAAAGATAACAGGGTATCGATGGGAGAACTTGAGATAAATACAAGCTGCTTTGTTCCGGATACCTGTAATTTGGATCAAAATACTTTTTATTGGTCCGTCAGAAACTATACGCGGAACTTAATAACGTTAAACGGATGCAACGGAGAATTATATTATTGGTCTCCGGGAAAGCAGGCAGTTAATTAGGGAAGCGCTTTCAGCAGCGTTTCCCTAATGTATTGGTTACAGAAAATTGCCTGTAAAAAGGAGGATATACATAGTGATGAAAGTATTGCCGCTTGCGAATACTCCAACAGAGACATATCAGGGGCGTGAGGGACAGAGAAGAAAAGATGGTTACTTTATTGCTTGATGATTTTTACAGAGCCGGGATACGGTGATCAGTATATATATGTTAAGAGAAGGATCCCTCAACATCCTCAGACAAATTAAGAATTTATGAATATTCTTTTTTTACTTGAACCGATGGCGGCTCGAATGCTATACTGTACTGCATAAAAGTCGAATGATGAAGACCCGGGTACAGTAGTGCGGCGGGCCATGTTCACGGAGAGGTGAAAATGAGGAGATTGAGAGGACGCTTTGGCAGGCCGCAAAAATCAACGGATGAGATCATAGAGGAATTTCAGGAAGAGTGGGAAGACGGGGAATATCAGGAAGAGCCGTATGAGGAATTTGCGGACGAATATAGCGGTGAGATCTATGGCGGTGGGGCAATAGAGGAGTATGAAGAACTTGATCCGGAGGACGAAGAATATACCGATGATTTCGAAGAAGACTCCGGGGAGGGGACGGGCGCGGAGTACGAGGAACCGGAAGAGTATGAGCCGGAATTCACGGATGAAGAGCGGGAAGAGGACTATGAGCCGGAGATAACCGACGAAGACCTGGAAGAAGAGTATGAACCGGAACTCACCGGGGATCTGGAAGATGAATATGAATGGGAGATGTCTGGTGAAAACCTGGAAAAGGAGTATGAACTGGAATTCACAGGGGAAGACCAGGTAAACGAATACGAACCGGAAATGTCTGGTGAAGACCTGGGAGAGGAGTATGAACTGGAATTTACCAGGGAAGACCAGATAAACGAATACGAACCAGGGCTGCCTGGAGAAGACCTGGAAGAGGGGGATGAATCGGAATTCACGGAAGAAAACTTGGGAGACGAA
>CAMWSA010000043.1 GCA_947176785.1 uncultured Lachnospiraceae bacterium | reverse complement strand
CCCCCTCTCCTGGTAATTTGTTATTTTTTTCTTCATATATTATAGTTACTGCGTCTCTGATTTATATTTATATACTATCATCTGATGGCAAACATGTCAATGCTTTTCAAACAGACCTTCTCTCCCGGTTGCCAAATTGCAGTGCCTCCAGGTCATAATTGCTGCCCGGCAGGAAAATCAGTTCCAGCGTCCCCCGTCCCGTCAGTGGCTCTATGGGAAAGGTCTGTGGTATATACTCCGCACTTCCCGGCACCTCCAGAACCCTGGCTTCCATCTCCCCGCCGGGGCGGGTAAAGTGGATGTGGACGGTGTTTCCGGGAAGGGACGAACGCCCCCACAGCGTCACCTGCACGGCTCCCGTCTCCCCGAAGTCCATATTTTCATAGATAATCGTCACATTGTTGCCGATGCCGGTAATGGCCCGGCTCTCCACTTTGAAGCTGTCCCCATATACCCGGCTGCACTCCGCACCGCACAGTTTTCCGTAAGCCTTCTCATAGTAGGTGAAGGAAAAGCCTTTGATATGCACCTTGCTGTTTTGGAGCCGGAAGGCGATAGTATTCAGGCCCTTGAGCCTGCAGGGCAGCTTCCAGGTCTCCTCCTGGTACACATTCCACCGGGAAGGCTTCCGATAGGGTGCCTTCAGCAGCAGCCTGCCGTCCTCCGTCTCCGGCACCCCCTGCCAGATCTCAATCTCATGAAGAGCGTCACTGAGGGCAAAGACCGGTATCGTAATCTCGTCGGAGCCGTACTCCCCGAAATCCAGATCCCGGTAGACCACGCCGCTGACGCCGTCCCTGGCCGTGGCAATCCCCTTTTCGTTACCGTTGGTGACTTCTCCGATGGTCTCGCTGAACAGTCCTGCGCAGATGAAGCCATAAGGGCTTAAAAACGCCTGTCCAAGCCCCTGGGCCTTAAGCTCCAGCTGGGAGATGATCTTGGCCGGACCTGGCCCGGACAGGCAGCGAACATAAAACTCCCCGTCTCCCATGGCTGTGATTCTGGCGCGGCAGGCATCCAGCTTCTCCACTTTGGCAAAACCCACGGGGATGCCGTTCTGGTTGACCACCCTCCAGTCAAGCGTCCGGTCGGTTGCATCCGCAGGGCAGATCCTGGCCTCTACGGTGATGCTGCGCCGCTTTGCATCCAGGACGCTGCCCTCGGGAGTCAGAAGTTCTACCTTGCGGACGGGAATCGTCTCCGGCAGCGCCGCCCGGGCTTCTCCCTCCACGTTCCGGCTCACATCTTCGCCGGCGCTGCTGCCGGGCCGCAGACCCGCAGGCTCCACCGGGATCTCCAGACTGGCCGGCATAACCCCCCGGCCTTCCACAGTGATCCTGATGCTGTGGCCAAACGGGCTTGCCGCCCTATCCGCTACTTCGCCTGCCGGCGGATTCGCCGTTTTCCCGTTTTCCAACGGCTCCTCCAGAGTCCCTGCCCCTTCACCTTTTGCCAAAACCGGCCTGGATGCCACCACCGCCAGAAGCTTTCCGTTAAACAGCTTCCTGACGCAGCCCTTATAAGGGTCATAATCCGTGCTGTCCCCATTATCCATGCCCAACAGCCGCCCCTGGCCCTCCAGAGACAACCGCACATAGTTCATGGCATTTTCCACCGGGTATCCATTCCCATCCACTGCGCTGATGGTGACAAAGCATAGGTCCTCCCCGTCCCCGAGGAGCCGCTCCCTGTCCGCCTCCAGCACCAGCCGCCTTGCCTCCCCGAAGGAATGCCGGGACTCTCTTGCAATCTCCCTGCCCTCCCCGTCATAGGCCACGGCAGTGATCTCCCCCGGCTCATAGGGCACCTGCCAGTCTCCCTGCAACTGTCTGCCACGGGCATGGTCAATATACTGCCTGCCCTGAGAGCGGCCATTTACGTAGAGTTCCACGCTATCCCCGTTGGTGCAGGCCCGCACATCTATGAGTTGTCCCGGATTCCAGTCCCAATAGGGATAGAGATGCACCATGGGATGCTCCGCCGCCGGACACCACTGCGCCTGGAACAGATAATAGGCATCCTTGGGAAAACCCGCAGTGTCAATATAACCGAAATAGGAATTCTTGGTATGGTAGGGCGTGGGCTCTCCAATATAGTCAAAGCCCGTCCACAAAAACTGCCCAAAGGTGAAATCCGCATCTCTGTCATCCGCAATGCATGCCTCCACACTGCGCGCCCCCCAGCTGGTACTGGAATTGCCCAGGGCCGAACACTGCTCGTCCTCATCCGCCAGCACGGACTGCCGCAGCGGGAAACGGTACACCCCCCGGCTCTGCACCACGGAGGCCGTCTCACTGCCGTAGATAACCCAGTCAGGGTGCTTTAAGTGATGCTCCCCATAATATTTTTCTCCGTAATTATATCCCGCTACCTTCACGATGTCCGCACAATTCTGGGCACCCTCCCAGGGCATAAAGTTGGAACCAATCGTTATCAGTGCGTTGCTCCTGGGATCGTGAGCGCGCACGTAGCCCACCAGCCTGCGGGTGATCTCCTGACCATGGGCGTCCGCATGGGTGTCATAAATCTCATTGCCAATGGACCATAGAAAGAGGCTGGGGTGATTTCGGTCCCTGCGAATCCAGGAGCGCACGTCCCGCTGCGCCCACTCCTTGAAAAACCGGCCATAATCATAGGGGGTTTTGCACCTCTCCCACATGTCAAAAGCCTCGGACAACACCAGAATGCCCATCTCGTCCGCCAGCTCCATCACCTCCTGGGCCGGCATGTTGTGGCTGGTGCGCAGGGCATTGACACCCATCCCCTTCAGAATCCTGAATTTCCGCCGCATGGCCTCCTTATGGAAAGCCGCCCCCAGACAGCCCAGGTCGTGATGCTCACAGACTCCGTGTACTTTCACATATCTGCCGTTCAGGAAAAAACCGCTGTCCGTAGTGAACTCCATCCGGCGCAGGCCCACAGTGATCTCCTGAAGGTCCATAAGTATAGCGCCAGGCTGTTCCGCTTCTCCGGTCTGCGCGGGAACTGACGCAGAACGGGACTCCGGCGAGGCTATGTCCTGACTCGCTGCAGACGCTGCCGCCGCATCCGGCAATACCGTATCCTGGCGGGCTGTGGACGCTGCCGCCGCATCTGCCATTGCCCTGTCCTGACGGGCTGTGGACGCTGTCTCCCCATCTGCCATTGCCCTGTCCTGGCGGGCTGTGGACGCTGCCGTCGGCGCGTTCACAGCAACATCATATAATGACGCCCGCAGGCGGTAACATGTGGGATGCTCCAGATCCCACTCCTCCAGGCCCTCCAACATCACCCTCAGGGCGAAGCAGGGCTGGCCGTCCTCCCGGATAAACCTGTCTCCCCAACCCAGGTCACGAATCCGGACGCCCTTCTGCCACAGGCTGTAGTGGCACCGGGTACTCTCGCTCACTGCCCCTGCGCATTCCGTCTCTATTTCCATCTGATAGCTGCCCTCAATCACCCGGACGCCGTCTTGCCCCGCCTCATGACTGCCCGAGTCCTGAGTGCATACATCTTCCCCCGTCTTACGGCATCCCGTTTCCTGACCGCATACCTCTTCCCCCGTCTTTTGGCATCCCGTTTCCTGACTGCATACCTCTTCCCCCGTCTTTTGGCATCCCGTTTCCTGACTGCATACCTCTTCCCCCGTCTTACAGCATCCCGTTTCCCGGAAATGACCGTTTGCGTCCTGCCGCCAGGTGGTATGCACATAAGTGCCGTCCATGGGCAGATACACTGCCGGGCAGACTTTCAGCCATACATTGCGATAGATACCCGCGCCGGAATACCACCGGCTGTTGGGGCTCTGGTGACGAACCTGCATCAGCAGTTCGTTTTCCCCCTGCCTGAGATATTCCGTGATATCATGCTCAAAGGCAGAGTAGCCGTATTTCCAGTCGCCTGCCTTCTGCCCGTTGACATAGAGAGTGCTGTCCATATAAACGCCGTCAAAGCGGAGTATGACCCGCTGGCCGGGGGCACAGCGCAGCATCCCTGCGCCGGCGCTTCCCGGGAATTTTCCGCCTTCCGCACATTGGCGGTCTGCGATATTGTGCAATTCCATATTTGAAAATAATGCCCCATTCTCCGTACAGCAGACAGAGACACACTTCCGATACCACCCCGTACTGTTTTCATAGAGATTGTGCGTATTATAAATCAGCCAGTCATGGGGCAGATCCACCGGCTGAAACTCCCCCACCCGTGTCTGCATGTCAGACAACTCCGTTCCAAGCTCCGTTTTCAGGAAGCTCCAATTATCGTTAAATAAAGTCCTGTTCTCCATCCCTGTTTTGTCCCTTTCTATTTTGTATTCTGTCTCTGCGCGGCGTTGCCGCTGTAGGAAGAAAAGCTCTATACACATATTGACGCCGCCAAGCCTTTCTTCCATACGCACGGCCGATTAGATTTTCCTTCCTGCACGGCACATGTTGCCATAAGCCTCCCACATATGTCGTTACTGTGAAAGTCCAGCTACTTGCCTTGCGGCAACCACGCAGTCAAAATGAACTCCCGCACCCGCATACCGATTGCAAAAGGCTGCCGCCTGATCACTCAAACGACAGCCCCGTTGTTACTGCTTCTTTATTCCATACGCACGAGCGATTAGATTTCCTTCCTGCACGCCCTATGCCAGTTTTACGATAAAGGTAATGCACTCCTTGCCGGTCAGTTCCCTGGTGCGGGCATCCGGCTGACCTAAACCCACGCTGACAGTGAAGGTCTTGCCCTCCACCAGTCTCTCACCCTCCTGGTTCACCACGGTAAAGGCTTCCGCGCCAATGGGCACGGTGACGGACGCCTCGCCGCCCGCCGCGACACTGGCCCTGGCAAACCCGCACAGCTTTGCCGCAGGGGTGGCATCCGGGGCATCCTCCGCCCTGATATAAACCTGTACCACCTCCGCCGTATCCATCTGCCCACGGTTGGCCAGCTTCACATGCAGCCGGAAGGCATCCGGGCTGTCCAGGGTGATCTCGCCGCCGTTTACCGCCGGGCTGCCGGAGCAACTCACCGCCGCCACTTCCACATCCCCATAGGTCAGTCCATACCCAAAGGGATAGAGCGGCTCGTTCTCTATGTAGCGATAGGTTCTGCCCTTCATGGAATAATCCTCGAAAGCGGGCAGATCCTCCGTATTTCTATAGAAAGTCACCGGCAGCTTTCCGGAGGGGGACAACTGGCCGAACAGCAGCTGCGCCACTGTTCTGCCGCCTCTCGCGCCGGGATACCACAGCTGCATGATGGCGTCCGCCTGCTCCTGCTCCACGCACAGGTCCATGGCACTGCCGGTCATGTTCAGCACGATGGTGGGCTTGCCTGCCTTCAGCACTGCCTCCACCAACTCCCTCTGGGGCTGGGGCAGCAGCAGATCCACCTTGTCACCGGAGGCATAGCTGTTGCCGGTATCGCCTTCCTCGCCCTCCAGAGTCTCGTCAAGGCCCACGCACAGAATCACCACATCGCTGTTTTGGGCAACGCTGACGGCCTCCGTGATACGGTCGTGCCTGCGTCCCAGGCTCTCCGCCTTATCCCTAAACAGATGGCAGCCCTCGGAATAGTAGACTCTCACATCGTCGCCCGCCGCATCCTGAATGCCCTCCAGCACCGTGATATATCGGGAGGAGGTTCCGTGATAGTTGCCCACCAGCGCCGCGCGGCTGTTCGCATTGGGGCCCACCACGCCTATCGCCTTCAGCTGCTCCTTTTTCAAGGGCAGTATGCCATTGTTCTTCAGCAGTACAACGCCCTCCGCCGTGGCCCTGTCTGCCAGCGCCAGATGCTCCCTGCACTCAATCTTATCGTAACCGATCTGGTCATACTCGGTCTCGTCAAACAATCCCAGCAGGAACCGGGTGGTAAACAGCCTCTCCGCCGCCAGCGTGATCTCTTCCTCCGTCACCAGGCCGTCCTGATATGCTTTCATCATATGTAAATAGGTATTGCCGCAGTTCACGTCACACCCGGCCTTCAAAGCCATGGCGGCGGACTCCTCCGCCGTGTCCGTCACCATATGATGCTCATGGAAATCACGGATTGCCCAGCAGTCGGACACATAGTGGCCCTCAAAGCCCCACTCTCCCCGCAGGATGTCCTGCATCAGGGTCTTGCTGCCGCAGCAGGGTTCTCCGTTAGTGCGGTTATAAGCACCCATGACGGCCTCCACCCCTGCTTCTTTTACCAGTTTTTCAAAGGCGGGCAGATATGTCTCCCACATATCCTTTTTGGATGCCTTTGCGTCAAACTTATGCCGAACCGCCTCCGGCCCGGAATGCACTGCGAAATGCTTGGCACAGGCCGCCGCCTGCATCACGTCGCCGTCTCCCTGCAGGCCCTCCACGAATGCCTTGCCCAACTCCCCTGTCAGATAGGGGTCCTCACCGTAGGTCTCATGTCCTCTGCCCCATCTGGGGTCCCGGAAAATATTCACATTGGGAGACCAGAAGGTAAGCCCCTTATAGATATCCCTGTCATCCTGGGCACTGTAGGCATTGTATTTGGCCCTGCCTTCCACGCCGATCACATGTCCCACCTGCTCCATCAAATCCGTGTCAAATGCCGCAGCCATGCCAATGGCCTGGGGAAAGCTGGTGGCCACGCCCGCACGGGCCACACCGTGCAGCCCCTCATTCCACCAGTTATAGGCAGGGATGTTCAATCGGGGAATGGCCGGTGCGTCATACCTAAGCTGAGATGCCTTCTCCTCCAGGGTCATCTGACTCACCAGTTCCTGTGCCCTTTTTCTTGCGCTTGCTCTGTCTCTCACGTTTTTCTCCTCCATCTCTATTTGAGTTCCATATCCGCCCGCCGGCATATACCCGGCAGAAGCATACTCACGAGCGGTTTGATTTTCCTTCCCGCACGTCAGATGCTGTGCGGTCGATAAAGAATATACTCCTTTTAAGAATATCATGTGTCCTCTGTTTTTTCTCGCCATATCCTGCTAACTTCTGGTCATTTATTGCGGGATGGCCTTCCTCATGCCTCATAGGTGATTGCAAACTCTGTAAAACGCGCCGGCTCCGTCCCTCTGCCCGCTCCGTTTTCGTCCTGTGCGTACAGTGCCGCCATGACACCTGTAAAGCCGCCCGCAACCTCCGAGGAGAGATAGCGGGTCTGAAGCTTTCCCAGCGGACACAGGCTCTCCCGGCCCTGGACGGTAAACAGGGCGGAAAAGCAATACTCCACAGGCTCCAGGCCGATCCGCAGGGTGATCTCTGTATCCGCGCGGACCACCGTTTCCGCCACCACGCATTTTACGCCTCCCACCACGCTGCAGGCCATAACACGGTATACATCTCCTGCGCCGTCTGCGGCTGCCATGCGCCTTACGGCCAGGTCATAATGATGCCCGTGATCCATATACAGGCTGATGCCCGCCTCCCCCGCCGGAACCTGGATTTTGCAGCGGAGCTCTCCCCGCATCTGCCGCTGGCGTATCGCCACAAAGGTGGGCGAATCCTGTTTTTCCTCAAGAGTCAGTCCTGTGGGATACAGCTTAAGCATATGTCCCTCGAAGGTATAGCGGCGCAGGGCCTCAGAAGGCCCTTCCCCCAGCATGTCCTCCGGAAAAGAATAGTTTTCCCTGTGGGGCCTGCGCAAAAAGACCCAGTCCACGCCCACACGGGTATCGGAAAAAGTATCTTTCCTCTTGAGGCATTGCCCCACAGCGTCCGGAATCCGGTCCGTCTCTACCTCCACTGGGGTGATGCCGCCCACACCGGCGGTAAACCAGCCGTTTTCCTGAAAAGTGACCGGTACCAGGCACACCTCCCTGCCGGTGATATGAAAAGGCATCCATCGGTCAAGCTGGCGGAATGCCAGATGCACCATCCAGAAATTCCCCTTTTCATCCTCCACCAGATCCCCGTGGCCGCAGCCCTGGATCACATAGCCGCCCAGATTGCGGTTGGTCAGCACCGGATTGCCGGGATAACCGGTAAAAGGCCCGTTCACAGTGGGCCCTTTGGCGTAGACCACCATATGCCCATACTCCGTGCCGCCCTCCGCCGCCATCAGATAGTACTGCCCCCTTATCTTATACAGGTGAGGGGCCTCCAGATACCGGCCCCCCGTTCCCTGCCAGATACATACGGAGGGACTCAGTTTGGCGCCGGTCTCTATGTCGATCTCGCACTGGGTCACGCCGGATATGCCCCGGTCGTCGTCCCCGTTGCTCATAAAATAGGTTTTCCCGTCCTCAAAATACAGGGAGGGGTCAATGCCGCCCTGCTGCACCCGGATGGGCTCCGACCATTCCCCGTAAATATCGTCGGTCCACACATAGAAATTCCCAGGGCCGGAGACATTGGTGGTCACCATATAGAAGCGCCCCTCATGGCAGCGGATGGTTGGCGCGTAGATGCCGCCGTTGCAGTCCGCCCCCTCTAAGGGAAGCTGGCTCTCCCGGGTCAGTACATGGCCGATCTGGCTCCAGCCCACCAGATCCCTGCTCTCAAACAGGGGCACTCCCGGAAAATACTGGAAAGAACTGCACACCATGTAGTATTTGCCATCCGCTTTGCAGATGCTGGGGTCCGGGTAGAAACCCGGAATGATTGGGTTTGTATATTTCATAAGGTTCCTCTCCTGCTATTTTGCACAGCATTTTTTGTACTTCTTACCGCTGCCGCATGGGCAGGGGGAATTGGGATATATTGGTTCTGGCAGCCTCTGATTTATCCCATTGTAACATGCTCTTTATGTAATTTCTACCAAAATATTTGTCGCCCGTTGACTTATTTAGCCTGTATGCCCAAAAGTCTATAAAAAATATTGCGCACCGCTGTGTCTTGTAATACAATACAAATATACTACACTAGGTAATTGCGAAACTCTTTGAAGCAAGTGACGGGATTTGTGTTAGAAAAAGACCTAACACAGTCAATATATACAAAAACGGGCTTGGAAGCAAATTTGTTTCACAAATTAGCTTCATGCGGTGGCAAGTCGCCCTTATTTTGTATATATTGCCCAATCCCTGTATCCTGAACGGGAGTTTCGCAATCGCCTAATACTACACATGAGAAAGGAATATTTTATGGAAACAAACAAGCTTGAACAGATGGAAGCCCTTGAAACCCTGGTACAGTTCAACAGCCGCCTGCTGGGCAACCTGCCCACCCTCATCCGGGAATTGTCAGGAAGCCGACAGCCCGACACGGATACATACCTGAAAAATATTGTCGATGTCATCGGCTGGGAGATCTCGGTCATGAATGCCACCGCCCCTCTGCTGGCCGAAGCCGAAACCCATATGGACAAGGAGCGTTTTAACCAGTCCGTGCTGGCTCTGAACGCAGCCATTGCCTCCGGAGCAGACGCAGAGATTGCCCTTGCCCTCCGGGAGTTAATTCCCCATTTCGAGACACTTGAGACCGCTGCCCGGGAGGCTCTCGCATAGCCCTCGGCGCGAATCCGGCGCAGGATAACACATTTCTATCGCCAGGCAAAGGATTGCAAAGCTCCCGCAACCTGCAAAGAATTTCACAATTGCTTAATACCTGCCAAGGGCAGAGAGGAGCAGGAGAATGAACATACTTTTTTATGACATGGGAAGTTACACCTATCAGGATTTTCTCTACTATTTGGAAAGGGCCGGGCATCACTGCCGGACGGTCTATTACCACTTTCCGGATAAGTTTGCGGATGATTTTTTTGTGCATCGCTTTGCCAAATATCTGACGGAGGAATCCTATGATGCGGTCGTCAGCGTCAACTTCTTTCCACTGGTGGCACAGCTATGCCATAAGCATCAGATCAAGTACCTCTCCTGGTGCTATGACAGCCCTCTGGAGGACCGACTGAAAGAGTATTTTTCCTATGAGACCAACTATATCTTTCTGTTTGACCGCGTCGAGGTGGAGGGATACCGCAGGGAAGGCTATACCCAGGTGTTCCATCTTCCCCTGGCGGTAAATACGAAGCGCCTGGATGCCCTGGCCTTCCCCCCTGCCCGGATTGCGGCCTACAGGGCGGACGTCTCCTTTGTGGGGCATCTGTACGACTCCCCGCTGGACGCCCTGCTCTACCCGGCGGACGAGTACTGCAGGGGATTTGTAGAGGGCCTGATTCAGGCGCAGCTGCGGGTCTATGGGTACAATTTTCTGGAGAATCTGATCACGGATGAGTTTCTGGAGCGCCTGAACGGCGCATTCCGAAAGTTGGGGCAGACTGCGGTCTCCCTAAACCGAAGAGGGCTGTCCTTCGCCATCGCCGCACAGATCACCCACCTGGAGAGAACTTTTCTGATCGAGCAGATGGGGGAGCTTTATGATACGCACTTTTACTCCACCAGGCCCTACAACTTTTCCACACCGGTCAAGTCCTGCGGCCCTGTGAAATACCATACCGAGATGCCGGGGGTTTTCCGGTACAGCCGGCTAAACCTGTGCCCTACCTTAAAGAGCATCCAGTCCGGCATCCCCCTGCGCTCACTGGATATTATGGGCGCAGGGGGCGTTCTGCTCTCCAATTACCAGCCGGAGCTTGCGGAGTATTTTGAGGATGAAAAGGATCTGATCCTGTACGGAAGCATGGAGGATGCCTTTGCCAAGGCGGACTTTTATCTGAAGCATGAGGAGCTTCGAGCAGAGATTGCGTTGAATGGGTATCGACGGATCTGTGAGGATTTTGCTTATCCGGATAAGATTGAAATGATGTTTGAGACCGCGCAGCTGGGGTGATGGCCCGGCTGCGCCGATGCCGTCAGACATCTGTCATATTGACATGGTTGTGTAGCCTGGCCCTGCATGGTCCGGTTGTACTGACAATACGGCTATTGCAGAAGCTTACACTCCCGCAGCACCTCCTGAAACACTCTATATAAAGCTTCCGCATTGTGGCTCCTGACCGCCGCATCCGTCTCTGCCTCCCATTCCGGAAGGCTTTTTAAAAAAGGCAAATTCGGATATTTTTGCGCTAAATAATCACCATACATATCCCCTGCACAGTAAAAGAACATGGCAATGCTCAGCTGTCTGGCCAGATACGGCTCATTGGGCAAATTCTCGTGGAGCAATAGATGCAGCTGCTTGCAGTCCAGCAGATTATAGGAAATATTATCCGTGAGGGTACACTGCTCAAAGCCTGCCAGGTCTGTCGTGATCAGCATATCCGGGTGGAATGCCCTTATTTCACTGATGATGTCTCTGCGCTCCCCTGGAGTATATTGCAGATAAGATACTTCGACATCGTTTTCCCGGGACAGCTTCTCCCGAAACTGTTTCAGGCCGGGTATGGAGTTTTCCGGTGATACTGATACTTGTACTATTCTCATATTCATCTCCGTTCTGTCGCAAAATACTTCCTGTATCCTTTTCAAATATCTACCAGACCATATGATATAGGAAATCGCCTGTTATACTCGAACAGGTCACCGCCACTCAAGCCCCGCCATGGCCTGCTTTTCCGCCACTAAATTACCTGTCCTCCTCTTCCAAGTATACCCACTCCCTTTGACAAAATCAATAGCGGACGGCAAGATTTGTTTATCCTATATCCTGGTTACGGTGTGAAAACATTGACGCCTGTTTTCATCGGTCTCCCCCTCCGCCGCTAACCTTTACCTTTTCCTTCTGTATTATTATATCTTTGTATTTAAATCCTGCCCGTACACTCTCCGAAACAAAAGCGGTTTTTGTGGAAAAGCTCGCTTCGGTACTGCCCTCCACACTATGAATTTTATCGTTAAATCGTTCTCCTGGCGGCGTGCTGATTTCTTCTACTTCAAACGAAGCAAGGCTATCTACAATGGAAAGGCATAACTCCCCATAATCCAACACAGCATCCGAGTAGTTGACATTGTCGCTCGCTTCTGCAATCTTCATATGATAAGCATATCCCTCCGAAATCATATTGAACACTTCAATAAATTTTATGGCAAACTGCACAACATAATTCTCCATTATGTTGTTTGAAGAAGATACAAAGTTCTCCGGTAATTTGCCCGCTGAAGGTTCTTCCCGTGCAATTTTTGCTCTGTTCAGCGCCTGTTCCTCATGCCACGCCTGAACATGCTCCTGATTCTCCAGCATTCTGAACTGCGCCCTCTTAGCCTGTTCCTTCTTATAGGCAAGGATGTTCCATCTTTCGGCGACATTTTGAACATTTTGGGGGGTGCGTGCTGCGTCTGTCTCAGGTTTTTTCATATTCTCCACTATTTCGCCAAGTGTCTTTAAGGACTCGCTGACATGTACTCGGTCTTTTTGCTGACTTTTGAGAGTCGAATATCCATTAAAAAGAAAAGAACAGCACTGGAATCGATATCCTCTATTTGTAATCCCCTTACTTTTTATGTATTCACATAGATCCATGATGATTATATAAGCATCTGCCATGGAAATCAGGGGCATTGTATCATTGGCAAAGCCCCTCTGCCGCCTGTCCGCTTCCATCATCTGCTGAGATCCTTCGTCATATGTATGAAGCATAACTTTCACTTCTCTGATGAATGCCGCATGATCCACTTTATATGGCCATTGCCCGAATAACTCATTATAGATACAGGCAATCAGTTCCTCCGCTTTTCTGTTTTTATCCTTTTCATTCATAAATACGTTCTTGCAGCGTATCTCCAGATAAAGGGAATAGCTGTCCTTTACATTGTCCATGTTGCTCCCTTATTCCTTTATGCACAAATATATGAAATGACATCCGGCTCATTCAATCGCACAGTTATGTTATGAAAGCTTACTGTATTAACGGCTCATATAAATAAAATATTCTGTCAACATAAGACTCCGGATGAAGGTAGAACAGCCTGCTCCACCCCTCAATACCGTCTGCCGTCATAATCCTGACCCATGGCTCTACATGATTGTCTGCCTCCGCAAAGGTTATCTGGCCGCTCCAGGTTACCTGGTCACCATTATAAAGCCGGGCCAGTACTTCACAGTCATTGACATCGGGCACATCCCTCACAAGCAGTGAACTGTTGACCCCTGAAACTATAAGTGTTATGTCCTGAGCCTTTGGCTCCTCGGTATGATCTACAGCTGGCGGCTCTATTTCGGCATCAGCCTCCTGTGGCTCTTCCCATTCAATCCTTTGCGCCAGGTTCACAATACAGGCTTCGTAACGGGTATAAATTGTATTGCCAAATCTTAAGATACTGTTGCTCCACTGAAAATAGCGCGGAAATGTCACAAGCACAAAGCATATAGCGCAAGTCAGCAGAGCCCGTCCAGGCCGTAAGCCCTCATAGGATTTCCAGGATCTAATCCACTTGTCCAATGCAAGATCTACTCTCTCAGCAACCTGCAATAAGTGACTGTCTATTTTTGAAAAGACCAGGCCATACTGCTTATGAAGCGCCGCCACCGGAATCTCCAGCATCAAATAAATCCCGCGGGATAATCGTCTAAGTCCCCATGGCACCACGGACAGAATCCGGCATGTCAATCTTCCCACAAATCTCCACAGCACTAAAACCAAAAGGAGTATCCAAACAACAACGCGGATTTCATATGGACATGCCAAATAAACATCACCTATATTTCTCACTTTTCCTCGTCCTCTATATAGAATTCATCTACTTCCAGGTCCTGTGGTGTTTCCGGCTCTACCTGCCCAATCGTCTTTGTGGCTTCCAAATTTCCCAAAGCCGGGATTGCGAACCTTCTGGCTTCACTGTCCGTGAGAAGATCTTTTTCCCGCATTTCATCAAGCCGCCGGATCTGTTCTTGAAAATGCAGGTTATTATACTCCTGAATCTTCATGATTGCTTCAATCTCCGTCAGTTTTCCCTCTGCCACCTCCGTTTTGATGGCGTCCTCAAAGCTACAGGTATAAATATCCGCCAACTGCCTTGCCTTCTTCTTAATCTCGGCATCCAGCATCTGTTTTCCATATTTCTGTACATATTCCTGTGCATTTTCGCCGGGAGTAGCGTCCACGGCCGATATCTGATACTTAAAGCCTGTGGACTCATCCACTGTATTGTAGGACGACAGCTTGTTTGTAAGCTCCACATCCATCCCCTCAAAATCCAGTATACTATAACCGCGTGTTATCCTCCTTACATCCAGGGAGAATAAATTCTCAAAATACGCATCCACATCTATATTCCTGTTATCATAGAAAATCAGGGGATCATTAACCTGAATGACCGCTTTCACATAGACGTCAAAGAAATAATGCGTTTCTCTGCTGGGAGAGTGAAAGCGTATCTCTTTTAAATAGGGAACCGTCGAGATTTCTACCAGCTGCGTATATTTTCCCTGGCGTATCTGCTTTGAGGTGGTACGTTCATTCACAACAATATCATCATTGCATCCTCCGGAAAGTATCAGTGCCGCTCCCCGCTTCCCTACCTTCGGCACTTTTGGGAAAAAACCGTTCTCATACGCTTCCTCTTTCACAATCAGTTTGTTTTGGAATTGATCCATCTTTGTCACTCCCCGTTTAATTCATATACTTTTTTTGTAAGCGTTCATAGACCTGCTGTGCAGCCGCACCCTCGCAGCGGCGCAAAAAATCCAACACGTCCTGTTGATATGTCTCCTCTGTACCTGCAAGGATATAAAAATACGCAGCGATATGACTTATTATATATGAAGAAAATTTGTAACTGGATATCTCCTTTATGTATGCCTCCAAAATCAGATACAGTTGTTTTCGCAAATGATATTTTGACATGAGCAGTCCGAGCAACGGCGAAAGTAATCTCTGCTGTTCTCCCGTGTCACAGGCCACCAGCGGTAACTCCTTGAACTTCTTATTAACACGGAAGTAGCAGTATCTGAGAAGTCTGAGATAAATTGATGCCAGAAACAGCTTATGTTCCTGTTTTCCGGCTTCATCGAAGAGACCCCGGAAAACCCTTGCCATCATGTTTCTGAAAGCCGCCGACTGCATTAAAATGGAT